>NZ_NQYT01000009.1:0-35890 GCF_009192935.1 Xanthomonas sp. LMG 12461 | reverse complement strand
CATGACAGTTGACTCCTACGGCGAAGCGAGCAAGCAAGCCCGCACGCGCTGCCCGCCACCAATCCCCAATCCCGCCTCCCCAATCCCGGCTTCTACTGAATCCGCTGCAGGATCTGCTTGGCCAGCGTCGCGTAGTCGCCCTGGAAATGATGGTCGCCGGGCAGCTTGACCAGTTGCACCGCGCCCTTGGGCAGGTCCGGGCACAGCGCGTCGTCGTCGTCCTCGCCGTAGATGCACAGGGTCTGCGCCGGCGGCATCTTCGCCACTTCCGGGGCGATCGGCAGGCCGTCGTCGCCGGAGCTGATCCAGTTGGACACGTGGAACTCGTAGTCGGCGGTCTTGCCGACCGACAGCAAGGCGGTGAGCTGCACCTGGTCGCGCATCGCTTCCGGCAACTGGTTGTAGGCCGCCGGCAGCACGTCGGCGCCCTGCGAGAAGCCGATCAGCACCACCCGCCCGCGTTGCCACAGGTGGCTGTAGTGGCGGTAGATGCGGTCCAGGTCGGTGGCGAAGCCCTGCGGCGTGCGCTCGCTCCAGAAGTAGCGCAGCGAATCCACGCCCACCACCGGGATGCCGGCCTTGGCCAGGGCGCCGGCGACCTGCTGGTCGAGTCCGGCCCAGCCGCCGTCGCCGGAGACGAAGATCGCGAACACGTTGCCGTTGTCGGCATCGCCCGCGCCCGCGGCGGCAGGCACTTCGACCACCGGCAACCCTGCCAGGTCGGCCGGGGTCGGCGGCAGGCTGACGCCGGGCCGGTCGCCCAGCGAACGCACCGCCGCACGCAGCCCCGGCAGCGCATCGCCGCTGGCGCTGCGGCGGAACTGCCGCGCCTGCGCCACCTTCTGCAGGAACGCGTCGCTCTGCTGGGTGCAACGGTCGCGGCGGGTCTTGGCATCGAGCGCCGCCAGCCACGGCACCGGCAGCGCAGTCGCCTGCAACGCGCGCGCCGGCGCGGTGATGCCGGCGCCGCAGATCTGGTCGTCGAGCACCTGCACCGGGCAGAAATCCTCGGTCAGCAGGCCCGCCAGCAGATGCTTGGGCGCCTGCGCAGCGACCGCATAGGCCAGCGCGGCGCCGTCGCCATCGCCCACCAGCAACGGCAGGTGGTAGGTCGGCACGTGGAAATAGGCCTGCACGTAGCGCGAGAAATTCTCCACGTCGCCGGCGGAGAAGCCGCAGGTGCCGTCGATCTTGGCCAGCACCGCCTGCAGGTGCGCACTGTCGATCACCGCCACCATGGCGCCGTCGTCGCGCAGCGCCTCGATCTGGCGCATGCGCTCGGCGTCGGCGTGCTTGCCGCCGGCGAACCACAGCACCACGCGCTGCGCGTTGCCCTTGGGCAACAGCACCGGCACCTGCTCGAAGCGGCCGTGGCTGAGCTTTTCCGGCGCCGTGGCCGGTGCGCCGGCACGCGGCGCGGCGGTGGCCGCAGCGCCCGGTGCTGCGCCGGCGACGCCGGCCGCGAGCAGTCCGCCCAATGCACATCCCCACATCCAACCGCCACGCTTCTGCATCATCCGGCAATCCTGAAAAGGCGTGTAAAGATAATCCCGAACGGCGACGGCGCGAAGCGCGGCGCGCTCCTTGGTTCATGCCAGGTACGCCGGACCTGCGCCAGCGCCTGCACCGGCAGGCCTGTCAGGCGTCCGCGTCGGCGCCGGGATGGCGCAGCCGCCAGGCGGCCAGCGCCTGCCGGTAGCGCTCCAACTCCTCGTGGTAGAGGTCGTAGACGCACAGCGGACAGCCGCTGTCGCAGCAGTCGCTGGGGCCAGGCGGCAGCGGCGCCTGCGGGCGGGGATCGGCATTGGCGGCAGGGTCGGACATGGGGCTCCGTGGCGGCGGCCGGGGCAGACCGGCGCGGCAGTGTAGAAGAAGGCGGCGCAGGCCGCGGTCCGCGTCCCCTCAGCCGATGGCGTGACGCAGGTTGGCGCGCGCGGCCGCGTCGTAGCGCGCATGGAAGCGCTCGCTGAGGAAGATGCGCGGCTGCGCCAGCACGGTGCGCAGGAACGCGCGACGCTTGCGCCGGTACAACCAGCCCGGCACCACGCCGCGGTACTCCTCGGCGATGGCGCGGTCGTAGGCGGCGAAGGCCTCCGGCGCGGCGCCGAGGATGGCCATGTCGCAATCCAGGAACAGCGCGGCGTCCGCATCCACCGAGGCGACGGTCAGTTGCCCGTGACGCGCGGTCAGTTCGATCAGTGCCGCCACCCGCGTCGCCTCCACCCCGGCGTCCGGCAGCCATTGCGCGATCGCCGCCTCGGCCAGGCGCGCCGACTGCGCTTCGTTGTCGCCGCGGCCGGCACGATAGACCGCATCGTGATAGAGCACGGCCAGGTAGACCTCGCGTGGCTGCCGCCAGCCGGTGTCGGCGGCGACCTCGGCGTAGTGCGCCAGCACCGCCTCGACGTGGCCGAAATGGTGATACGCCCGCGGCGGTTCGGCGTAGGCCGCCCGCAGCTGCGCCCATTGCGCCTCGGGCAGGGTCAGCGGCGCCGCGTTCATGCGCCGCGCTGCGCAGGGGCGGCGCGCAACGGCCAGCTGGCTTCGTGCAGGTAACGGCCCTGGCCCTGTACGCTGCGGATCAGGCTCAGCGACGTCGCCTGCCAATGCAGCGCCGGCACCTGCTGCGACGCCAACGCCTGATCGACATAGGCCAGGGTCATGTGCGGCAGATAGGCGCCGTCGGCGCGCGGCGCCACGCCGTGTCGGGCCAACTGCTGCTGCAGCGCCTGACGCAACGCCAGCAACGGCGCGGGCTCGGCATCACCGCGCAGTACCAGCGGTCGGCTACGCGCGCGGCTGTCGAAAGTCACCGCCTGGTCGAATGCAAGTTGAAAGGGCGAGGCCGCAAGCGCATGCCCGGCGGCGCATGCCTGCTGCAGCAAGCGTGGCGGAATCCCGGCGTATTCGCCCAGATAGTGCAAGGTCACGTGCAGCCGCTCGGGCGGCAGCGCACGCCCGTGCAGACCATGCGCCTGGCACAGTTGCTGGCCAAGGCTGTGCACCGCGTGCGCGGCTTGCATGTCAGGAAGCAAAGCAAAGAACAGGCTTTCGCGTGCGGCAGGCGCATCGAAACCGAGCGAGAACTGGGCGCCGGCAGGCGCAGCATCGGGAGACATGGGCAGAAGCGGCAAACGCCGCAATCAGGTCGGGCAGCGGTCGAGCACGCATGGTAGCAAGCGCACCGTCCCGCTGCAGACCATCGGCACGCCGACCCGGACAACGCCGCGATGCGGCGCGCCGGGCCGGCGGCGGGAGGCGCTTATGCCGCGTTCTTCATCGCGTGCTTGCGGGTGCGCATCACGTCGTGGCAGGCGCGCACTTCCGGCAGCAGGCGGGTGGCGGCGTCGCGCGCGGCGACCGGGGTGTCGGCGTCGGCGATGGTCTCGTTGAAGGCCTTCAGCAGGCGATCTTCGGACTCTTCCAGCTCGGCGACGTAGCCGTACTTGGTGTCGCCCAGCGCGGCGCGGACCTTGCCGTACATCTGCTGCATGCTGCCGACCATGGTGCCGTGCTCTTCCGGCTTGCCACCGACCGACTGCACCACCGCGCTCAGGCTGCTGACGATGTCCGACTTGACGCCGGCGATGCGCAGGAACAGCGCGGACAGCTCGGCGTCGCCCACCTTCTTGGCGGCTTCTTCGTAGAAGTCCTTGCCGTCGCGGGAAATGGCGATGAGGTCGTTGAGGCTATGCGTGGTCTTGCTCTGAATGCTCATGTGGAACTCCTTTGGCTAGGCCAGCGATATCGCGCAACGGGCACACGGGGGTGAACCTGGATATCGCACGGCGCGGTCGAGAAGATTGCCGCGTTGCGTGGTGTTGGCGATGCTGAGCAGAACGGCATAAAGCGCACGTGAGCCATCGGCGCTCGCTCGTCACGCCGCATTGCCCGTGGTGAACACGCGTTCATGGGCCGCACTGCGCAGTCAGACATGTGGTGAAGTTTTCACCATCCTGTCTGCGTGCATTGCGGCGTCTGGGCGGCAGCGACTTATCCACATGGTTGCCCTACGTTCGTCCACAGCGGCTGTGGATGGCCGCCGCCATCGATCGCGCCGGCCAGAGACCGCTCGTCGGCACCGCCACGGTGACCGCTCTGTCTCGCGAGCGAGGGCCTAGTGCAGGCGAGCCCTCGCCACTGCAGGGCACCGCGAGGTGCGTCATGTTCGCCTGGACCGCGTTCGCCCTGCTCGCCGCCGCCACGGCCGCCCCGTCGCCGCCCACACCGTCGCTACCTTCCTCGCACACGGCAGCGGCCGTCCAGATAGAGGCCACACCGCCGGTTCCGGCGACGACTAGCGCGGCAACCGCCGTTCCGACCCCTGAGCAGATCATGCAACTTCCACCGGCGCTGCATACGCTGCTGCAGCAGCGCATCGACCGCGGCGCCGATGCCGAACACCGCCTGCAGCAACTGGTGGCGCTGGCCTTCGATGCCAACGGCCTGGACCTGCAGTACGACCCCAAGGCCACCCACAGCGTCGCCGAGAGCTACGCCACGCGCCACGTCAACTGCCTGTCCTTCACCCTGCTGTTCGTGGCGATGGCGCGCGACGTCGGGCTGCAGGCGCAGGTCCAGGAAGTGCGCCGCGTGCTGAGCTGGTACGAGGACGGCAATGCGCTGTACAACGTCGGCCACGTCAACGCCGGCGTGCGCGTGGACAGCGGGCGCGGCAGCATCGACCTGGACCGCAGCGTGCTGATGGACCGGCGCGGGCCGCAGCCCATCTCCGACCGTCGCGCCCTCGCCCACTACTACAACAACCGCGGCGCCGAGCTGATGGTCGACGGCGATGTCGACGGCGCCCGCGCGCATCTGGCGATGGCCCTGCAGATGGACCCACGCTTCGCCGGGGCCTGGAACAACCAGGGCGTGCTGGCGATGCGCGATGGCGACAGCACCGCCGCCGCACGCGACTACGCCAAGGCGCTGGAGATCGATCCGGAACACCTGCCGGCGCTGTCCAACGCCGTGGGCCTGGCCCGACGCCTGGGCGACGGCACGCGGGAGGCCGCCCTGCAACGGCAGATGGAACAGGTGCGCCAACGCGACCCATTCCAGCAATACCTGCTCGGCAACGAGGCGGAGCGGCGCCAGGACTACCCCGCAGCGATCGCCTATTACCGTCACGCGCTGCACCTGTACGACGGCGCCCACCTGCTGTATTTCGCCCTGGCCCGCGCCTACCTGCACAGCGGCGACACCCGCCGCGCCACCGCGGCGCTGCGCGAGGCCATGGCCCACGCCGATCCGGCCACGCAACCGCGCTACCAGGGCAAGCTGGACGCGCTGCGGCGGCTGTCTTCCACCGCGCGGCCGCTGCGCTAGCGCACCCTAGCCGGCCGCGTGCGCGCAGGCGCCACGCCGTGCCGCCTGGCGCGCCCACAGGTAGATCAGCAGGCCGCCCACGGCCATCGCCGCGCCGACATAGCCGGTGGAGGTCCAGCCCAGCCCGGCGCCGATCGCGATGCCGCCCAGCCACGGCCCCAGCGCGTTGGCCAGGTTGAACGCGGCATGGTTGGAGGCCGCGGCCAGGGTCTGCGCATCGCTGGCCACGTCCATCAGGCGGGTCTGCAGCACCGGCGCCAGCGCGCCCATGCTGCCGACCGCGACCACCGCCGGCAGCACCGCCCACGGCGAAGTGGCCGCCAGCGGGAACACCAGCAACACCGCCAGCGACCACAGCAACACCAGCGGCACCGCGCGGAACTGCATGCGGTCGAACAGCCAGCCGCCGGCCAGATTGCCGAGCAGGCCGCCCAGCCCGAATGCGCCCATCGCCACCGGGATCCAGTGTTCGGACACGCCGGTGACCTCCATCAGGGTCGGTGCCAGATAGCTGAAGACGCAGAACATGCCGGCGAAGCCGATCGCGCCGATGCCCAGCGCCAGCCACACCTGCGTGCGGTTGAAGGCGCGCAGTTCGCGCAACGGCGAGGGCCGCGCCTCCTGCGGATCGGCCGGCAGCAGGCGCCACACCAGCACCACCGTCAGCACCGCGATCGCCGCGACCAGGGCGTAGGCATAGCGCCATTCCGCCACCTGGCCGAGCCAGGTCGCCAGCGGGTTGCCGACCAGCACCGCCAGGTTGAGGCCGAGCAGCACCCGGCTGACCGCCGCGCCACGCTGGTCGGGCGGACCGATCGACGCGGCCACCAGGGTCGCCACACCGAAATAGGCGCCATGCGGCAGGCCGGCGACGAAGCGTGCCAGCAGCATGCTGTGATAGTACGGCGCCACCGCGCTGGCCAGATTGCCGAACGCATAGAAGCCCATCAGCGCCAGCAGCAGATCGCGGCGCGACCAGCGCGCGCCGAGGATCGCCAGCAGCGGCGCACCGACCACCACGCCCAGCGCATAGGCACTGATCAGATGCCCGACCTGCGGCGCATCGATCGCAAGACCACGGCCGATGTACGGCATCAGCCCCATGGTGGAGAACTCGCTGGTGCCGATCGCGAAACCGCCCATCGCCAGCGCGAACAGGATCAGCACGTAGCCGCGCCGCGACAGCGGCGCCGTGGCGGATGAGGTCATGCGCACGTCCCGAAGGAAAGGGCCGCTCATTATTGTGCATTGCAGCAAGTCCTGCAGCCCCGCCTGCGCAACGCCGCGTTGCGCGGTGCCGCTGGTGGCGCCCGGGGTGGCGATGCCCTCGCGAAGGTGCCGCCGCAGCAACGCACTGTCCCACCGCACCGCCGCGAAACCGCCGCGCGCGTCCCCATGTCCTGCACGCACGCCGCCTTGCAGCGCCCCGCTGTAGGGTCGGCCGCCCCACCCACCACCAAGAGATCCACCGATGACCGACACCGCTTCCCCGCTGTTCACGCCGCTGCGCCTGGGCGCGATCGCACTGGCCAACCGCATCGTGATGGCGCCCCTGACCCGCAACCGTGCCGAAGGCGAAGGCCGCATCCCCACGCCGCTGGCCGCCGAGTACTACGGCCAGCGCGCCAGCGCCGGCCTGCTCATCGCCGAGGCGACTCAGATCAGCCCGATGGGCCAGGGTTACAAGGACACCCCGGGGATCTACAGCGACGCACAGGTCGCGGCCTGGAAGACGGTCACCGACGAGGTGCATCGCCGTGGCGGCAAGATCGTGCTGCAGCTGTGGCACGTCGGTCGCATCTCGCACGTCAGCCTGCTGCCGGGCGGCGCCGCCCCGGTGGCACCCAGCGCGCTGCGCGCCGATGCCAAGACCTTCACCGCCGAGGGCTTCACAGACGTCTCCGCCCCGCGCGCACTGCGCCTGGACGAAATCCCCGCGCTGATCGAGGACTTCCGCCGCGCCGCCCGCAACGCCATCGCCGCCGGCTTCGACGGCGTGGAAGTGCATGCCGCCAACGGCTACCTGATCGACCAGTTCCTGCGCGACGGCAGCAACCACCGCGACGACGCCTACGGCGGCAGCATCGAGAACCGCACCCGCCTGCTGTTCGAAGTGGTGGAGGCGGTGGCGCAGGAGATCGGCGCCGACCGTACCGGCGTGCGCCTGTCGCCGGTGACCCCGGCCAACGATGCGCGCGACAGCGACCCGCAGCCGCTGTTCGAGCGCGCGGTGGAACGCCTGGATCCGCTGGGCCTGGCCTTCGTGCACGTGATCGAAGGCGCCACCGGCGGCCCGCGCGACAACATCGCCTTCGACTATGCGGCGCTGCGCGCCAAGTTCCATGGTCCGTGGCTGGTCAACAACGGCTACGACAAGGCACTGGCCGAACAGACCGTGGCCTCCGGTCGCGCCGACGCGGTGGCGTTCGGCCGCCCGTTCATCGCCAACCCGGACCTGGTGGAACGACTGCGCCGCGACGCGCCCTTGAACCAGGTGGACGCCGACACGCTGTACGGCGGCGGCGCCAAGGGCTACACCGACTACCCGACGCTGGATTGATCGCGTCCTGCGGCGGCACCGCATCGGTGCCGCCGCGGCGGGCGATGCAGTGGGGCTCGCCCGCTCAGGCCTTGCGCAGGAAGCAGGTCTTCAGCACCAGGCCCTTGATCTTGTCCGAGTTGCCTTCGATGTGTTCGGCATCGTCTTCGACCAGGCGGATGCCGCGGATCACCGTGCCCTGCTTCAGCGGGATCGACGAACCCTTGACCTTCAGGTCCTTGATCACCACCACCGTATCGCCGGCCTGCAGCACGTTGCCGTTGCTGTCGCGTACCACCGTCGCCGCGTCGTTGGCAGCGTCGGCCGCGACCGGCCACTCGTGGCCGCAGTCCGCGCACACCCAGTTGGCGCCATCGACATAGGTGTTTTCCAGGGTGCATTGCGGGCAGGCGGGTGCGGCGGGCATGGGAATCCTTTGATACGGCGACGACGGCGAGCCGCCTATTGTAGCCGCCCGCCCCGTGCCGCCGTGCGGCCGCGCCAGCCGCAGGAATGCCATGTCCGCCTCGTCCGGGTCCCGTCTCGCGATCTACGCCGCGCTCGCCGGCAATCTCGCCATCGCCATCGCCAAGTTCGTCGCCGCCGGGCTCTCGGGCAGCTCGGCGATGCTCAGCGAAGGCGTGCATTCGCTGGTGGACACGGTCAACGAGCTGTTGCTGCTGTACGGCCTTCGCCGCGCCGCACGTCCCGCGGACGCCACCCATCCGTTCGGCCATGGACGCGAACTGTACTTCTGGAGCTTCATCGTCGCCCTGCTGGTGTTCGCGCTCGGCGCCGGAGTGTCGCTGTACGAGGGCATCGCCCACATCCGCGATCCGCAGCCGGCTAGCGACCACACCCTCAACTACATCGTGCTGGGGCTGTCGCTGTTGTTCGAGGGCGGCTCGTGGTGGGTCTCGCTGCGCGAGTTCCGCGCGCGCAAGGGCCGCCTGAGCTATGTACAGGCGTTCCGCGAGAGCAAGGACCCGAGCCTGTTCACCGTGCTGGTGGAAGACAGCGCAGCGTTGATCGGCCTGTTGATCGCGCTGGCCGGGCTGCTCGCCGCGCAATGGCTGGACATGCCGGAACTGGATGGCGTCGCCTCCGTCGGCATCGCCGCGGTGCTGGCCTGCTCGGCATTCGTGCTGGCACGCGAGACCAAGGGCCTGCTGATCGGCGAGCCGGCGGCGCGCCCGCTCGGCGACGCGCTGCGGCGCATTGCCGCGGCCGATCCGGACGTGCGCGCGGTCAACGGCGTACTCAGCGTGCAGATGGGGCCGGACCAGGTGGTGGCCGCGCTCAGCGCCGAATTCGAGGACCAGCGCAGCACCGCGCAGATCGAAGCGTGCATCGAGCGCATCGAGGCCGCCGCGCGCGCCGAGCATCCGGAACTGCAGGCGCTGTTCGTCAAGCCGCAGACCCTGGAGACCTGGCTGGCCCGGCGCACCGCTCTGCGCCAGCCGCCGCCGGCCTGAATGGCGGCGCCCCCGACGCGACTTGCGGCCCTGCGCCGCTTTTCGTTAGGGTAGCCGGGTAGCACCCCCTCTCATCGCGCTGTGACTGTGCCGGCGTATCCCCCCTTACTCACTGAACGAGGTTTCCCATGGAGATCGCCAACGGGCTTGTCGCCACCATCCACTACACCCTCACCGACGATGCCGGTGAAGTGATCGACCAGTCCTCGCCGGACAATCCGCTGAGCTACCTGCACGGCGCCGGCAACATCGTGCCGGGCCTGGAGAAGGCGCTGACCGGCAAGCGCACCGGCGAGTCGGTCACCGCCGACGTGATCCCGGCCGAGGGCTACGGCCCGCGCCACGAGCAACTGGTGCAGCAGGTGCCGCGCGGTTCGTTTCCGGATGCCGGGTCGCTGGCGCCGGGCATGCAGTTCCAGGCGCAGACCGACCAGGGCCCGCTGCTGGTCACGGTCACCGAGGTCGGCGAAGAACTGGTGACCATCGACGGCAACCACCCGCTGGCCGGGCAGGTGCTGCACTTCGCCGTGGAAGTGGCCGGCGTGCGCGAGGCCACCGAGCAGGAAAAGAACCAGGGCCACGCCGGCGCCGCGCTGTAAGCGACCCGGTTTCGCGTCCCCGACGAGGCCCGCCGATGCGGGCCTCGTGCGTTTGCGGCCGCGCTTGCGTCGCGCGACGGCTTGCCCCACAGTGCGCGGCCCCTCCCGCCCCCGGCACCGTCATGCGCCTCGGTATCGACTTCGGCACCAGCAATTCCGCCGCCGCCGCGGTGATCGACGGCCGCGTGGTGCCGATCGAGTTCGGCGCGCAGCAACAGTTCCGCACCACGGTGTACTTCCCCGAGGTGATGCGCGACCCGGCCGAGTTCGACCTGACCCCGGCGCTGGAACGGCAGGTGGACGAGCTGATCGAATCCGGCCGCCGCGACGCGCTCGCCGCCGGGCGCGAGCGCAGCCCCGAGGCGCTGCGCCGCGATGCGATCCGGGTGGTGCGCCGGCAGTGGATGGAAACGCAGATGCGCGAGCCGCGCAGTTCCGCGGCGCTGCTGCAGAACGCGGTGTACGGCGATGATGCACTGGACGCGTATTTCGTCGAAGGCGAAGGCAACCTGGTGCAGAGTCCCAAGTCGATGCTGGGCTACAACCTGCATCCGCGCGCGCGCCAGACCATCACCGGCATCGCCGCGCACATTCTCGAACACATCCGCCTGACCGCCTCGCAGCAACTGGGCGTGCAGGTGCGCCGCGCCCTGCTCGGCCGCCCGGTGCAGTTCCGCAGTTCGATCGGCGAGGCCGGCAACGCGCAGGCGCTGGAGATCCTGCACAGCGCCGCGATCACCGCCGGCTTCGACGACGTCGCCTTCCTGGAGGAACCGGCCGCCGCGGCGATGCATTACCACGCGGTCAGCCGCGAGCGCCACGCCGCGGTGGTGGTGGACATCGGCGGCGGCACCACCGACATCGCCCACGCCAGCGTCGGCGGCGACGCCGCGCCGCAGGTGCACCGCGCCTGGGGCATCCCGCGCGGCGGCACCGACATCGACCTGGCGCTGAGCCTGGCCGGGTTCATGCCGCAGTTCGGCCGCGGCCTCACCCGCGTGCCCTCGCACCACTACGTCGAAGCGGCGATGGTGCAGGACACCACCCGCCAGCGCGATTTCCGCCAGCATCGCTACGACGCCGTCCCCGCACCGTACGAGGCGCGCCTGCAGGCGCTGCAGGAACTGGGCAACACCGCGCGCCTGTACCGTGCGGTGGAGCGCAGCAAGATCCGCCTCAGCGACGCCGAGCAACACGCCGAGACCCTGGACTACATCGAAGCCGGCTTGCAGGTGCAGGTGCAGGCCGAGGAACTGGTGCAGGCCGCACGCAGCTACCTGGAGGCCCTGCAGGAGCTGCTGGCGCAGGTGCGCCAGGACATCGGCGGCGACCCGGCCGCGGTGTTCCTGACCGGCGGCATGTCGCGCGCCGGCTACCTGCAGCGCCTGGTCGCTGCCGCGTTCCCGCAAGCGCGCCTGGTCCACGGCGACCCCTCGTTCGGCGTGGTGCAGGGCCTGGCGCTGGCCGCCGCGCAGGACTGACGCAGCACAGGCAGCGCATGCGTCGGCGGCCCCTCCCCGACCGGTCGCTCGCGGCCGGCGCGCCGCCTGCGGCCCGCATTGTTCATGCAGCGGGCGCACGACTGGCGTAGCATGGCGGCACGCTTCAGCGTCACGTCGCTACGCGCGTCTCGTCCGGCCGTTCCTGTCGCCCGACTCGCTTCCTTCTCGCGCCAACCTCCGTCCTTTTGCCGGCCGGATCCTTCGGAGCGCCATGTCCCCCGCCCTTGCCACGCTCCAGATCGAGCGCCTGGCGTCGCCGCTTCAGCCACCTCCCCGGCCGACAGGTCCGGATCGGGGCGGCGACGCATGAGCGAGAGCGCGCGGGACGCGACCGACGCTGACATCGCCTGCGACCGCTGCGACGCGATCTGCTGCCGCCTGACCGTCCTGGTGATGCCGGACGACCATGTCCCCGAGCATCTCACCGAGTACACCCGCGAGGGCCTGCACGTGATGGCGCGCGACGAGGACGGCTGGTGCGTGGCGGTGGATGGCGCGCGCATGTGTTGCTCCATCTACGCGCAGCGCCCGGCGGTCTGCCGCAAGTTCGCGATGGCCGGCCCGTACTGCCGCGAGATCCGCCGTACCCACCACGAGCAACTGACCCGTGGCATTCCCCTGACGATGTACTGACTGCAGGAGTTCCAGCATGGCACGACCGACCAGCACCACCGCTTCGCCCAGCGCCAGGAACACACGCGGCGCCAGCGCCGCGGACAAGGCGCAAAAGGGCCTCAGCCGCGAGCGCATCGAGGCCGACCTGGCCGCGTTTCACCAGGCCGGCGGCCGCGTCGAGGTGCTCGGCACCACCCGCGTGCTGAAGAAGGTCGACGTCGCCGACGCGGGCTAGCGCCCGCGCATCCCGCCGTCATCGCGCGCACCTGCGGCGGGACACGGCCGGACATGCACGCCGGCCCACGCCGCGCGAGGACGCGGCGCCTGGCACGCGACGACGGCGCCTCCGGTTGGCGCCGACGACCACACGGCCAGGCCCAACACGGCGTCCTCGGAGCGCCGGCGCCAGCGCGCAGGCACGGCACCGTCTTCACGCTAAAAGCGCATACTGCGATCTCTTCCACGGTCTCGTTTCGGCATGCTCCTGCGCTCCCTGTCCGCCGAACTCGGCCAGCCCGCCTGCGGCAACTGTCGCGATGGCGAGCCGCTGGATTTCGCTGTGCGCATGGCGTTCCAGCCGATCGTCGATGCCGCCACCCGCTCCATCTACGCCTACGAGGCGCTGGTGCGCGGCGAGGACGGCAGCGGCGCGGCGGCGGTGCTGGCGCGGGTGCGCCCGCAGCAGATGTACCGCTTCGACCAGACCTGCCGGGTGCAGGCGATCGCCACTGCCGCGCAGCTGGGCCTGCGCACGCGCCTGTCGATCAACTTCATTCCCAATGCGGTGTACGAACCGGCGACCTGCATCCGCCTGACCCTGAGGGCGGCCGAGCACTTCGGCGTGCCCACCGGCGACCTGATCTTCGAGTTGAGCGAGTCCGAACGCATCGCCGACCTGCCCAAGGTCGTGCGCATCCTGCGCGACTACGCGCAGCGCGGCTTCCTCACCGCGATCGACGACTTCGGCGCCGGCCACTCCGGCCTCAACCTGCTCGCCGATTTCCAGCCGCACCTGATCAAGCTGGACATGGCGCTGATCCGCGGCATCGACGGCAGCGCCGCGCGCCGCCACATCGTCGGCGGCATCGTCGCGATGGCCGCGCCGCTGGGCTGCCGCATCCTCGCCGAGGGCGTGGAGACGCCTGCCGAGTACCGTGCACTGCGCGCGCTGGGCATCGACCTCTACCAGGGCTATCTGTTCGCCAAGCCGGTGCTGGAAGCCTTGCCGGACGTCACCGAGGCGCAGTGGGAGGCGCTGGAACGCGCCGGCTGAGCGGCTCGCTGCCGCAACGCACGGCAGCACGACTTGCCCGCGGCGGCCACGCTTGCGACCATCGCGCCTCCCCTGCGTGTTCCGAAGTGCAATGCCCTCGCTCCATACCCTGCTGCCGCCGTGGACGCACCGCTGGCTCGACGTGATCGTGCCCGGCGCGCAGATCGTGCTGATCGTGCTCGGCGCCTGGTTGCTGCGGACCTTGCTGCGACGGTTGATCCGGCGCCTGGGCGAGCACTACGCGCTGCCGCCGGAACTGGTGATGATGGCGCGCCGCGGCAGCGGCTTCGTGATCTACGCGGCGGCGCTGCTGCTGATCCTGGACCGCTTCGGCGTCTCCGGCACCGTGCTGTGGACCGCCTTCACCGGCTTCGCCGCGGTCGCGGCGGTGGCGTTCTTCGCCGCCTGGAGCGTGCTGTCCAACATCTTCTGCACGCTGTTGATCTTCACCACGCGCCCGTTCCGCCTGCACGACCACATCGAATTGCTGGAGAACGGCGAAAAGCCGGGACTGAAGGGCCAAGTGATCGACATCAACCTGATCTACACCACGCTGCGCGAGGAACGCGACGGCGACGGCGAGAGCGTGCTGCAGATCCCCAACAGCCTGTTCTTCCAGCGCAGCACGCGCCGCTGGCGCGGCCATCCGGTTCCATCCGGGCTGGGCTGAGCGCCGCACGCCACCCACGCCGACGCTGACGCCATGCACATGACGCAGCCGCTATGGTCGATGCCAGCCGCCTTGCGCGGCGATCTCCCCTTTCCCGACCAGGTACTGCATGGAACCCGTCATTCATCCGTTCGCCGACCTCTTCGCCCAACTTGGCCTGCCCACCAGCGAAGGCGAGATTCGCCAGTTCATCGCCCAGCATGCGCCGCTGCCCGATGGCATGCGCCTGGAAGAAGCACCGTTCTGGACGCCCGCGCAGGCGCAACTGCTGCGCGAGGAGCGCCTGGAAGACGCCGACTGGGCGATCGTGGTCGATCAGCTCAACATCGCGCTGCACGCGCAGCCCAAGCCTTGACCCGACCGCGCCGGCTGCGCGTCAACGCAGCTGGCTGTCCTTGCTGCCGCGGCGGTTGTAGCCGCTGTGCTCGTGCTGCGCGCGGTCCTGCGCGTCCTGGCAGGCCACGCACAGGCGCACACCCGGCACGGCCTTGCGCCGCGCCTCGGGAATCGGCGCATCGCAGTCCTCGCAGTGGCTCAGCCCCGGCCCCTGCGGAAGTTGGCTGCGCGCCCGCTTGATCGCATCCTCGACGGTCGCATCGATCTGGTCCTGCACCGCGCCGTCGCCTGCCCACCCAGTGGCCATGGTCGTCTCCGCACTGTTGCCTTGCCTGGATGATGCGGCCGGCACCGGCGAATGCAATGCACGCCGGCTTCACCTCGCCGAGACGTTCATGCAGCGCCGCCCGGCGTCCCGCCTCACCAGATCAGGTCGTCCGGGACCTTGAACTGGCTGTAGTACGGATCGTCCTCGCCGCTGGCCGGCGTTGCCGCCAGCGCATCGAACACGATGGTCGCCGGATCGCGCGCGACGATCTTCTCCACGACGGCGCGCGGCACCGGCACATAGCCGGCATCCAGCCGCGCGATCGCCACACTGCCGGCGATCAGTTGCGCGCGCAGCGTCGCATCCACGCGCAGCCGCTGGATCTTGCCGGCATCGGTGAAGTGGTAGTCGATCTCGCCGTCGGCCTTGAGCTTGTGGCTTTCGACCAGTTGCCGCGCCTGCGCCCGCTGCTCCTGCACGCGGGCCTGCGCATTGCGCTCGGCGGATAGCGCACGATCGCGCTCCACCCGCTCCTGCCGTAACCGCTCGCTCTCCAGCTGCTCGGCACTGGGCGGCGGCGGGGTCTTGCCCTGCCGCGCCTTGGCCTGCTCGCGCGCGACCTGCGCCACCTGGCTCTTCTTCACCAGGCCCGCCTTGAGCAGTTGCTCCTGCAGGGGATTGCGCATCGGAAGCGTCCACGGACTCGAAATCGGGAGGCGCATGATACCCGCAGCGCCGGTGCCCGCCCGCGAAGGCCGCCCACGGCGGATGCCCCGCCGCGCGCGGCAGGCTAAGGTGGCGGGATGGACACCCTGCGCTACCTCGTCGGCTACCCACCCCAGGTCCTGGACCAAGTCCGCGAGCTGATCGCGCGCCAGCGCCTGGGCGACTGGCTGCGCCGCCGCTACCCCGAGGCCAACGCGGTGCGCACCGATCGCCAGTTGTACGACTACACGCAGGCGCTGAAGGACCGTTGCATGCGCAGCGCCGAGCCGCTGCACAAGGTGATCTACGACAACCGCCTGCAGGCGGTGAAGCATGCGCTGGGCACCCACACCACGGTGTCGCGGGTGCAGGGCGGCAAGCTCAAGGCCAGCCGCGAGATCCGCATCGCCGGCGTGTTCCGCGATGCGCCGGCGGCGTTCCTGCCGATGATCGTCGCCCACGAACTGGCGCACCTGAAGGAAAGCGCGCACAACAAGGCCTTCTACCAGCTGTGCGCGCACATGACGCCGGACTACCACCAGTTGGAGTTCGACATGCGTCTGTACCTGACCCAGTTGGAACTGGCCGAGCGCTGAGACGCCGCCGCGTGCGGCCGCTGCCTGGCGCCCGTACACTGCGCCCCCCACCGATCACCACAGCCCCGATGTCCAGCCCCGTCCGTCTCGACAAGCATCTCGCCGCCCTGCTGCCGTGTTCGCGCGGCGAGGCGCAGCAGTACATCGAGGGCGGCTGGGTCAGCGTGGACGGGGTGGTGGTCGAGGAACCGCAGACGCCGATCACCACCCAGCAGGTGACGCTGGCGCCCGACGCGCAACTCGGCCCGGCGCAGGCGGTCACGCTGCTGCTGCACAAACCGGCCGGGATGCGCGCCGAGGATGCGATGGCATTGGCGACGCCCGGCAACCGCAGCGCGCTGGATGCCAGCGACATGCGTGTGCTCAAGCGCCATTTCCTGCGCCTGAGTCTGCCGCTGCCATTGGAGACCGAGGCCAGCGGATTGCTGGTGCTGAGCCAGGACCGCCGCGTACTGCGGCGGCTGAGCGAGGACGCGGCCACGCTGGAGCAGGAGTTCGTGGTGGAGGTGAGCGGCACGTTGCAGCCCTACGGCCTGCATCGGCTCGCGCACGGCCTGCGCCATGGCCAGCGCACGCTGCCGCCGTGCAAGGTCAGCTGGCAGAGCGAACAGCGCCTGCGCTTCGCGATCAAGCACGTGCAGCCGGGCCAGTTGCACGACATGTGCGCGCAGGTCGGGCTGGAAGTGACCGGCCTGCGCCGCCTGCGCATCGGCCGCATTCCGCTGGGCAAGCTGGCGCCGGGCGAGTGGCGTTATCTGCCGGAGGGTGAGCGGTTCTAAGGGGCGGCGGGCGCTGTGGCGATGATCATTGTTTCCGGCGGTCGTACCCTCACCCCAACCCCTCTCCCGGGGGGAGAGGGGCTAGGAGCGCGCGTGGCTCAGGGCTTTGCCAGCGCGCGCTGGATCGCCTGCTCGGCCAATGGCGCCATCACCGCATAGCCGGCATTGTTGGGGTGCACACCATCGATGGCCACGGTCTTGTCCATGCCGCCGTCGCGGTTGCTCAGCTTGCTGTAGTAGTCCAGGTACACCGCGTCGTGCTGCTGCGCGTACTGCTGCATCCACGCGTTGAGCGCACGCACCTTCTGCGCCGGCTGCAGGCCCGGCCGCCACGGATAGTCGGTCACCGGCAACACCGAAGCCAGCACCACCTTGATGTGATGCGCCTGCGCAAGCTCGGTCATCGCGCTGAGGTTGTCCTCGATCATCTCCAGCGTGGACAGCCCGGTGTTGCCGGCCAGATCGTTGGTGCCGGCCAGGATCACCACCGCCGCCGGCTTCAGGTCGATCACGTCCTGGCGGAAGCGCACCAGCATCTGCGCGGTGGTCTGCCCGGAAATGCCGCGATTGACGTAGGCGGACTTGCCGGGGAAGAACGTGGTGCCTTCGCGACGGCCCCAGGCGTCGGTGATGGAGTCGCCGTAGAACACCACGCGCGGCGCGTCCGCGGCCGGCAGCGCGGCATTGTCGGCGCGATAGCGCTGCAGTTGCGCCCAATCGAGCAGGCGCTGCTGCATCGCCTTCACTTCATCGGGCTTGAGCGTGTCCGGCGCCCGCGTGTACAGCGCATCGACCTTGCCCTCCAGCGCCGCGGTGGACACGGGCGTTGCCGCCTGCACGGCGCCGGCGGCCGTGGCACACAGCGCGATGGCGAGGGACAACAACGAGGGGCATTTCATCGAGGCATTCCTTGTGCGGACAACGGTGATCGCACAGTGTAACCAACCGCTCGCACCGCCCATGCGGCGTCGCCGCAGCGCACTGCGGCACGTCCGACTGCACCGCAATTCAGCCCGCGCTCACGCGGCGAATCCGGCACACGGGATCGATGGCGCATATCGCCACGCGCCACGCGGACGCAATCTGCCGCGCCGTGTCGATGCGCGGCAACACGCGGCCGCGACGGCCATCGCAGCCTGCGACGCCATGCGTCACGCGCGTGCCGGCACGATGACAACGCGATGCCGCCGCCATCGTTTTTCGCTATCGCAGCAACCTTCTGCAAAGGCCCTAACTTTTTCGTAAGTACATGACACGCAAGGATTTTCACTTCTAGGATGGCCGCGGACGTGACGGGGGGATCCTCACTCCCAAGCCCGAAGGACATCCATGAAAACGCGTGATGCACACCAGAACCACTCCCGCCTGCGGCTGGCGTTGATTCCCGGCTTGATGTTCAGCGCAATGGCGATGGCGCAGTCCGCAGGCACCGCAGCGGCGACGACCGACACCAGCGCCGCCAGCGCACAATGGCGCAGCACGTTCTCCGGCGGCACGCCGTTCGCCACGCACAGCCTCTGGGACAGTGCCGGCGGCGGCTTCCTCAACACCCGCTTCGCGCCCGGCGAATGGCAGATCACTCCGTTCAACGCCGCGCGCCTGAAGACCGCGTGGACCTTCACCACGCAAGGCGACGTCTCCGCCACGCCGACCGTGCAGGGCACGGCGCTGTACGTGCCGGACTGGGGCGGCCAGCTGTATCGCATCGACACCGACCTGGGCAAGGCGGTGTGGCAGGTGAAGCTGGCCGACTACACCGGCATCGCCGGTTCGCTGTCGCGCAACAGCCCGGCGATCGCGCGCGACAGCGTGCTGGTCGGCGACCAGGCCAGCGGCACGGTGCTGGCGATCGACAAGGCCACCGGCAAGCTGCTGTGGAAGGCCCTGGTCGAGTCCAACCCGCAGGCGCGCATCACCGCCTCGCCGGTGATCTACGGCGACCGCGTCTACGTCGGCGTGTCCTCCGGCGACTGGGGCGGCCTGAGCGCCGGCTACAAGTATTCCTTCCGCGGCAGCGTCGCCGCGCTGGACCTGAAGACCGGCAAGCTGCTGTGGAGCTTCCGCACCGCGCCGGAGGGCTACACCGGTGCCTCGGTGTGGGGCACGCTGGCGATCGATCCGCTGCGCCAGCGCGTCTACGCCACCACCGGCAACAACTACTCGGTGCCGACCGAGGTGGCCAGCTGCGTCAAGAACGCCAACGGCGACAAGACCGCGCAACTGGCGTGCATGGCGCCGGACAACTATGTCGACTCGGTGCTGGCGCTGGACATGCGCAGCGGCAAGCCGGTGTGGACGCGCCGCCTGCAGGGCGCCGACGCCTGGTCGCTGTCCTGCCTGGTCGCGCCGACCAATGGCCTGTGCCAGGACCCGCAGGGGCCGGACTACGACTTCAGCGGCGGCGGCGCCAACCTGTTCACGGCGATCCGCAACGGCAAGCCGCAGGCGCTGGTCGGTGCCGGCCAGAAGAGCGGCGTGTACTGGGCCTTCGACGCCGACACCGGGCAGACCGTGTGGTCGACCCAGGTCGGCCCGGGCGGCACCGCCGGCGGCATCGAGTGGGGCTCGTCGGTGGATCCGTTCTCCGGTCGCGTGTACGTGGCCATCAACAACAACGAGCACACGCCGTACACGCTGGCGCCGGGCAACACCGAGACCTGGAACGCCGGCTCCTGGGCCGCGCTGGATGCGGCCAGCGGCAAGATCCTCTGGCAGGTCAAGGTGCCGGGTACCGATCCGGTGCAGACCGCGTTCGGCGCCGGCGGCCGCGGCCCGCTGGCGTCGTCGCCGGGCCTGGTCTATGCCGGCTCGATGTCCGGCGCGATGACCGTGCTCGATGCCAAGACCGGCGCCACGCTGTGGAGCTTCGATGCCGGCGGCTCGGTGTCCAGCGCACCGGCGATCGTCGATGGTGCGGTGTACTGGGGTGCGGGCTACAGCCGCTTCAACTTCGGCACCGGGGTCAACAAGCTGTACAAGTTCGTGCCGTCGAACCGGCGCCGCTGAGCGCAGCTCAGGACCGCCTCTTCGGTTGTAGTGCCTCTCCTGCGAATGCCTCTCCTGCGCAAGCGGGAGAGGCTGTTGCACGACGATCGAGCGCATCGCATCGCGAAGCGCAAGGCGCCAGGTGAGATCACGTGGCGCACGTACGCTTCGACAGCGCGCGCTGCGACGAGAGCTGACACGAGGCAACGCCAGGCCCATGAGGATCCGGGGGGCTCCGCTTCCCGCGAAGCCCACCGACGATCAGCTGACCGCTCAGTTGAACGTGTAGTCCAGGGTCAGGAACATTTCCCGGCCGTTGTACTCGCTCGCGGTCTGCCCGGTGGTGACGAACTCGAAGCCGCCGGCGTAATACGGAATCGCACCGACCTTGTCGAAGATGTTCGACACGGTGAGCTTCGCATGCAGGTCCGGCGTGACCTGCAGGCCGACCGAGCCGTTCCAGGTGATCCAGGCCGGCGCGTGGCCCCGGTAGGTCGTATCCGGCACGGTCACCTGGTTGCCGTCCTGGGTGACCTGGCAGACGCCGGTGGACACCGTGTTGCCGCCATTGGACACCGTGACCATGCCGGGCTGGATGCCGTTGGGCAGCACGTCGCAGCCGGCGTAGTTGGGGGCACGCATGCGGCCATTGCGCACGCCGGAGATCGACACGTTCCAGCGGCCCTTGGTCCAGTCGGCGATCCAGGTCATGCGGCTGGCCACGTTCTGATAGCGGGTGTTCTGCAACGGATCCGACGCCAGCACGCGCTGCTTGTACGACAGGTTGTTGGTGTAGTTGATGCCGGCGCGGAAGTCGCCGTAGCCGTCGGTGTGGAACTTGTAGTCCAGCGTCGCATCGACGCCGGCCACGTACAGCGAGGCTTCGTTGATCGGGCCCGATTGCACCGACACGATCTGGCCGTTGGCGTCGCGCTTCACCATCTGGGTGACCATCTGGCAATACTCCGATCCGGCCACGTGCGCCGTGTACGGCGACAGGCCCGACGTCCCGTTCGGCTTCAGCCCGGTCAGGCAGCCGGCTTCGTCGGCGAGCACGGTGTCCTGGCCGAGGTACTGGATGGCGTTGTCCACGCCCATGTTCCAGTAGTCCGCCGACACCGACAGCCCCTGCACGCCCGGCACCTGCCAGACGAACCCGTAGGTCCAGGAGTGTCCGGTCTGCGGCAGCAGCAGGCGGCTGCCGTTGGTGTAGAGCGTGTAGTACTGCGACCCGGGGCGCTGCACGCTGTTGCACCAGGTGTTGTTGTTCTGCCCGGCCTTGATCGCGTTCACGCACTGCAGCGGGTCGGCGTAGAAGCCCACCGGCGAGGTCGAACCGGTCAGGTAGATGGCCTGCATGTCCGGCGCCTTGAAGTTGGTGCCGTAGCTGCCGCGCAGCAGCAGACCGTCGTACGGGCGCCATTCCAGGCCAGAGCCCCAGGTACGGGCGATGTCGGCACGGCTGGCGTCGTTGTACTTGTCCAGGCGGCCGGACAGCGTCCAGGTCACCGACTCCAGCACCGGCACGCGGAACTCCGTGCCCAGCGAGAAGCGCTGCCGGGTGCCGGCACCGGTGAGGTAGGCGCCGAACGGGTTCTGGAACGTGGACGGATCGGCCGCACGCGGGTCGGGCGACAGCTTGAAGCCGTTGTGTGCGGCTTCGAGCACCGCGGCCCAGCCCACCGACCGATCGGCCCAGGGCAGCTTGAACAGGTCGCCGTTGACGCGCAGCTGCGCCTGGTCGAGCCAGGACGACGCGGTGTTCACGCCGGTCACCGCGAACTGGTCGTACTGCTGCGGGGTGATCGGGTTCCAGAACTGCTGCCAGTTGAATGCGTAGATCGGCAGGCCGTCGGCGGTGGTACCCTGCTGCTGGCCGAGGAAGAAGGTGTTGGTGGCCTGCGCGTTGTAGCCGGTGAACGCCTCGCGGACGATGTACTTCTGCGTGTTGAGGTTGAGATCCCAGTTGAAGCGGCCGTCGAACACGGTGCCGCGCAGGCCGGCCTGCAGGTTCCAGTTGCGCTCGCGGTCGTAGGTGTTGGCGCTGACGCCGATCTCTTTCTGGGTCAGCTGGCGGATCACCTGGTTGACCGTCTGCCCGGTGGTCTGGTCGTAGAACGGGCCGGCGCTGAACACGTTGAGCTGCGTGTTGGAGATGCCCACGGTCTGGTACAGCGCGGCCGAGCCGTAGAACTGCAGACCGTTCTGGAAGTCGTACTCGCCCGCCAGGTAGCCGCTGTTGCTGATGCTGCCCGGGGTCAGCACCCAGTTCTGGAACAGCGCCGGCTGCGCGCAGTAGAAGCCGTTGTCGGTGACGCCGGTGACCTGGGTGCCGTTGGTGGTCACCGAGTGCGATTGGGTCAGGCGCGAGTTGGTGAACTTGTCGCAGGTGCCGGCGGGCGGCGTGATGTAGTGGCCGTTGGCATCGGTGGCCGACAGGGCGATTGCGCCGGCGGCATCGTACTGGTAGCCGAACATGCGCGAGGCCGGACCCCAGGCGCCGTAGCCCGCGTCGGCCACGGAATCCTGGTAGGACCTGTCCATGCCCCACAGCGCGCTGCGGTTGGAGTGCTCCAAATTGTAGGTCACGTGCCAGTTGTCGCCCGCGCGGCCACCGACGTAGTTGATGTCGCCGTATCGGCGGCCGCCACGCGTCGCGCCGCCCGCAGTGACCTGCAACTGGTTGCCCTGGTAGTCCTTCTTCAGGATCACGTTCACCACGCCGGCGACCGCGTCCGAGCCGTAGATCGACGACGCGCCGGAGGCCAGCACTTCGACGTGATCGATCATCCCGGTGGGGAGGTTGTTGAAGTTCTGGAAGTTGCTCTGCTTGTTGAGCGGCTGCGGGTAGTCGACCACGCGATGGCCGTCGATCATCAGCAGGCTGAACCCGGGGCCGAGCCCGCGCAGGTTCACCGAGCGCGCATTGACCGAACTGGAGCCCCAGGAGGCCGGGTCGGACACCTGCTGGCCCACCTGCGGCAGCGAGTCGAGGAATTCCCACAGCGTGGTGTAGCCCTGCTTCTTGATCTCTTCGCCGGTGATGGTGACCACCGGCGCAGGGCCTTCGACCTCCACGCGCGGGATCAGCGATCCGGTGACCGTCACCGCCTTGAGTTCGACCGGCTTGTCGGCCTTGCCGGCGCCATTGGGCGGGGCCGCGTCATCGGGCGCGGATTGCGCCATGACAGAGGGCGCCCACAGGGCGAGCGCAACGGAACTGGCGATGAGTCCACGCCGGAAAGCGGTTCTGTTCACTGGTCTCCCCCCACAGGAGCGATCGATGTTGGAGATGTGCCGAGCCCGCCCTAGCCCCCTGGCCTCGCGCGGGCCGTCCGCAAGGCGGTGCATACAAGAACGCAAAGTTCATATATGCGACGCCAGCGTTATAGGCCGAATTTGAATCGATGCAAGCTGCGTCGCAGCACGCCAGATGCCGATTCAAGTGATTGAATCTACTGAAATTTGTCGGAAAGATTGCAGAAAGGTGGCAACCGGTCAGGACCCTGCTCGGCGGGAGCGTCCGCGCCTTGCTTCATGCGGTTCGGCGGGGCGGCCTGAGCCGCTGGTGCGCGTGAGCGGGCGGACTGGCCGACGTCCGTGTCGACGTGTCGATCAGGCCGCTCCAGATAGCGCTACCCATCCTGCCCTTCCCAATCGACAGGCTCGTATCCGCATTGCAGCGCGCAGGCAACGGCACCGCTGCGGCATCGCAGCGCCGTGCGCTTCTTTCGCGCCATCACACGCAATGTGAGCAGCTGTCTACGAAACCGGCCCTCCGAGCGTGACGCCTGACACGCAACCGCCCTGGCGTCGTCCGTAGCCTCGGCAGGCACCTCGAACTCGGGTGCAATGGCATCCGGTCCCCTGCCGGATGGTCTCGTCCCTCTTCGCAGAAGGAAGATCGATGAATCGCAAGCATGCGTTGTACCTGGCGTTGCTCGCCGGCATTGCCGGCATGTCCCCCGCCGCCATGGCTGCCACTCCCCCAGCAGCCGAAATGGATTCCGCCCCGGTCGAAGCCCGCCCGGATGCCGCCGCGCTCGGTGGCGCAGAACTGCGCAGCCTTCCCCCGGGCAGCGCGCACGCCCCGCGCCTGATCGAACTTGCCGCGCCCGACAGCAGCAAGGCCGCGGCGATGAAGCAGGCACGCGGGCAACAGGTCAAGCACGGCCAGCCGCTGCAGATCGGCTTTTCCCGCGACGTCGCCAAGCCCGACATCAACCTGCGTCGCCTGCGCTGGCAGACGCTGCCCAACGGCGCCCAGGTCACCAGTTTCGAAATCGCCTCGACCAATGCGCAGGCGCTGCGCGCAGCGCTGCAGCTCAGCGGCAGCGGCGCCCAGCCCGGCGATCCGCGCAAGGCGACGCTGCGCTTCGCCGGCGAGGATGGCCGTGTGTTCCAGCAGAGCGGCGCCGAGTTCGCCGGCAGCCAGCCCGGCTGGTCGGCGGTGATCGCCGGCGCGCGCATGGTGGTGGAAATCGAACTGCCGGCCGGCCAGTACCCGCAAGGCTTCGCGCTGAAGATCCCGCAGCTCTCGCACCTGGACATCAGCCCGGTGGCCAGCGACACGATGATGCGGCCGATGATCGGCGAGAGCGATTCGTGCGAGCGCGACATCGTGTGCCGCGCCAATCCGACCTCCGGCTTCACCTCGGCGGCCAAGTCGGTGGCGCGCATGACCTTCACCAGCGGCGGCAGCACCTACCTGTGCACCGGCACCCTGCTCAACAACAGCAATTCGCCGAAGAAAGCGATGTTCTGGAGCGCGGCGCACTGCATCAGCACCCAGACCGTGGCCAATACGCTGCAGACCTACTGGTTCTACGACGCCACCACCTGCGGCGGCTCCACGGTCAATTCCAACTACACCACGCTCGGCGGCGGCGCCTACCTGCGCTATACCAACACCACTCGCGACACCACGCTGCTCGAGCTCAAGAGCGCTCCGCCGAGCGGCGCGTTCTACGCGGGCTGGAGCAGTTCGGCGATCGGCTCGACCGGCACCGCGATCGAGGGCATCCACCACCCGGCCGGCGACGTCAAGAAGTACTCGCTGGGCAAGGTCACCGCGCTGTCCAGCTCCATCGACGGCAAATCGCCGCTGTACCGCGTGCAGTGGAGCACCGGCGTCACCGAAGGCGGCTCGTCCGGCTCCGGCCTGTTCACCGTCAACAGCAGCGGCGCCTACCAATTGCGCGGCGGCCTGTATGGCGGCACCTCATACTGCAGCGCACCGAGTGATCCCGACTACTACTCGCGCTTCGCCGACGTGTATTCGTCGATCCAGCAGTATCTGAGCCCGTAAGCCAAGGTCCGGGAGGGCCGTACTCCCGCACCTGCGCCTAGGACAGGCCGTCCCGATGACGGCCTGTCCGTTTCGCACGCCGAAGCCGCGCAGCGGCTACACTCAGGGCATTCCCCTGACGGCAGACATGCATTGGCCAAGCCCAACTACTCCTTCGAAAAGCGGCAGCGCGAGCTGGCCAAGAAGAAACAGCAGGAAGAAAAAGAAGCGCGCAAGCGCGAAGCGCGTGCCGCAGCGGCCAAGCCCGCCTCCGACGACGACGCTGCAACGCACGAAGCCGATACCGCCAGCGACGCCTAGGCCTTCAATGGCACGGCAGGCGCCTGCCAACCACCACAGGGCCTCGCTCTACGGACTTGTCGCGCGACGCACCTGCATCGACGCGACACCCGGCCTGGTGCTTAACTGACCTTCTTGGCCAGCATGGTGCCCAGCACGAACAGCACCAGGGCGATGGCGATGCCTGCCCAGAACAGGAACTTGGCGACGCCGATCGCCGCGCCCGCCACGCCGCTGAAGCCGAGCGCGCCGGCGATGAGTCCGATGATGGCGATGATGATGGCCCACTTGATCATGATGCGGTCTTCCCGAAAACGAGGACAGGCGCACGCCGTCATCGCGTGCGCTGGCGTCTGCAGATGGCCGACGCTGGTTCGGGAGACTAGACAGCGCGGCATGCGCATGCGGTGAAACGCAGATGCACGCGCCGTGCACGGCGCGGCGTCGCATCAGGCGGTGCCGGTCTGCGCAGGCGCCGACGCATCGGCCGGCAGGCTCGCCGGGAACCATTCCGCGCGGCGCAGCCAGCCGGCCAGGAACTCGGCGTCAGCCGGACGCTCCGCCACCAGGCGCTGGTAGTAGGCGATGCGCTGCTGCCGGTACTGCGCGTACACCTGTGCCGTGTCCGCACTGGCAAGCGCCGCCAGGGTCGCCGGCCCCATCTCGCCATCGACCGCCAAGCCGGTCGCGCCCAGTTGCTGCAGGACGCGCTGCAGCAGCGAGATCGCGACATCGCCGGCATTGACGTAGAAATCGAACACGAGCTCGGCCAACGTCTGCGAGGCGATCTGATCGGCGCCGATCCTGTCCCAGTAGTCGTGCTGGTAGATCGTCGCGGCCTGCTGCACAGTCAATGCGCGCAGGTTCTGCAGCGTCGGCGCTTGGCCCAGCAGCGCTTGCGCGCAGCGCTGGAAGGTGGCCAGGGTGATGCCGTGGTTGGTGGCGCCGCCCGGATCGTTCGGATCATCGACGAAGCCGCCCTCGAACCGCAGCAGCTGTGGGAGATACAGGTCGAACGATGCCATGGCGACGTCCTCGCGATCGATGGGCGGTCAGCGTGGCACCCGTGGCGGCACCATGCAGTGACCGCGGGCACAACGGGCGCGCCGCCAGGCCGCGCACGCACTCATGGCGTGGCCGCCGCCGGCGACGCCGCTGCCCCCTCCGGAAAGCCCAGCGCCTGCTCGGCCGCTCGCGCGGTCAGCGCCATGTCCGCCCAGGCCGGATGCGGCGTGGTGGGCGGGATCTGGCTGCGCATCAGCCGCTGCGGATCGGTCTGGTCGGCGAAGGTCCCGCTCCAGGCCTGCGGCGTCTGCCACAGGGCGTGCTGCAGCACGACCTGCATGTTGGCGATGGAGTGGCGCGGCAGCAGATGCGGGAACCAGGCGCCGTTGACGTCGTAGGCAGTGCGGAACGCCTGCCCCACCGACGCATAGCCGAACATGGACGGCGGCAGCGACGGCGCGTAGTCCCAGTAGTTGTAGCAGCGCGTGCTGT
Source organism: Xanthomonas sp. LMG 12461 (assembly GCF_009192935.1). Lineage (NCBI taxonomy): Bacteria > Pseudomonadati > Pseudomonadota > Gammaproteobacteria > Lysobacterales > Lysobacteraceae > Xanthomonas > Xanthomonas sp. LMG 12461. The sequence continues at coordinate 9,133 of NZ_NQYT01000009.1, read as the reverse complement.
CGGCCGCGGCGATATGCGCGGCATAGGCCTGTTCCCAGCTCGCGTCGCCGACCATCGGGCTGCAGAAGTTGATGTTGCGGCTGGGCAGCCCCGGCCGGCTCAGCGCCAGGTCCAGCGAGAACAACTGGCTCAGCGCGCCGCCCAGGCTGTGCCCGGTGACGTAGACCCGGGTCGGCGCGAAGTGCTCCAGCAGCGCGAACAACTGCGCGCGCATCGAGGCGCGCATGGCGCCGCCCCTGCCGTTGTAGATGCCGTAGAACCCGGCCGACACCTGCGGCACCGGCGTGACGGTACCGGCGCTGGGCACGAAGGCGGTGGTGGAGAAGTCCAGGTCCTCGTAGATGTCCAGGTCCGAATCGGTGCCGCGGAACGCGAACAGATAGGTCCCGGCAGTGGCAGTGGAACGGAACAGCAGGCCGAACAGTTCCTCGCTGCCCCCCAGCGGGTCGCCATCCCAGCCGGACCAGCGGGCGACCAGACGGTAGTCGGACGGCGCCGAGACCGGCTTGCCTTCGTAGGCCGCGTAGGCGGCGATGCTGGCGGCGGCCATCGCCAGGGTCAGTTGCGGCGGCAACAGCGGCTGCGTCGCGGGAATCGCACTCATCGGCAAACGTCCTGTCGGAAAGCGGCGCGTGCCGCGGGCAGCCGGCACACGCCTTCCCTGCGGAACCGTGGTCCGTCCGCCACGCTGCATGCGTGGCGTGGTCGCTTAGTAGCACTGGGGATTGGCGCGATGCTTCGATACGCATCGCAGCGCGCTGCGCGTCGCCGCACTTGTCTACAGCGATCCGCGCGCACCGGCTCTGCACGTGGCCTGCACCCTCCCGTCACGGACTGCGCGCGCGCCCGCAGGCACAGTGCAGGCGGGCACTGTCGCCCGCTCGGAGATCCGCATGGCCAGCCCGCAGGAACTGGAAGAGAAATTCTGGAAGGCATTGAAGTCCGACCGCACCGTGATGCTGGGCCTGGACGGCGTCGAGGACGGCCACGCCCGGCCGATGACCGCGCAGTTCGAGGGCGATCGCGGCGGCCCGATCTGGTTCTTCACCTCCAAGGACAACGCGCTGGTGCAGAAGCTGACGCAGAGCCAGCGGGTGATCGCGGCGTTCAGCGCCAAGAACCACGACCTGTTCGCCAGCATCAGCGGCACGCTCAGCGTCGATAACGACCAGGCGGTGATCGAGCGCCTGTGGAACGGCTTCATCGACGCCTGGTACGAACAGGGCAAGGACGATCCGAAACTGGCGCTGCTGCGCCTGGACCCGGATCACGCGCAGATCTGGCTCAACGGTTCCAGCCTGATGGCCGGCATCAAGGTGCTGTTCGGCATCGACCCCAAGCGCGACTACCAGGACAAGGTCGCCGACGTGCCGCTGCGCTGAGGCAGACGCGCTCGCCACGCCGCCGTCGCGCCGGCTGCATGCGTGCAGCCGGGGCATCCCGCTCGGCCGGCCGCCTCCTGCCCGCCTGGCGCATCGCGTCTGCATGACGTCGAGAAAACGCGCCGCGCTTCATGCGAGCGGCGCATGGCGTCGACCGCGCCGAAGCAACGGGTCATTCGGCCTTTAGCAGTCCACGCATCGCATCGCGCAGCACGGCTTCGGTGGCTCGCAGGGCACGATCGACCTGGTCTTCGGCCGCCGCCTCCGCCAGCCGCAACCACGCCTGCGCCCCCGCCGGGTCGGCGTGCCGCATGGCCATCAATGCCCGGCAGCGCGGGCGCAACGCTGGAGCGATCCAGTCCGCCTCCGCCGTCAGTCCCGCATCCAGCATCTCCATCTCGGCGCTTCCTGCCATTGCACGCGAAAATGCGAATTCGCACCGCAGCAGCATGACCAGCGTCTCCCATTGCGCGGCAGCGTGCCCCGCCTCGGCGAGGCGCTGCTCCATCTGCGGTTGCAGTTCCGCCGCTTGCCGCCACTGACCACGCTGCTGCGCCGCCTTCAACGCAAACCAGCTGTGGCACAAGGCCAGGTCGCTGCGTGCGAGCACGTCCAGGCGGGACGGCGACAGCCTGTCCGCGGTGACGCCCTGGCATGTCCACCCATTGAGTTCTGCAAGCACGTACGCCGGGGCATCCGCTTCGTGCCACTGCGCCACATTCGCCCATTGCAAGCCGTCGGTTGCTCCCGACCGTCCCTGCACCGGCAACAGATTGATCAGCGCGACCGCGAAGTTGAGGACGCCGATGCCAACGCAGAATGCGCCCAGATTGCTGTCGACCCCGGCGCATCGCGCGGCAAGCCATGCGATCGACGCCACCAGCAGATTGGCCGCCGGCCCGCCGACGATCGTCAATCGATACTGCCGGCGCAGCGACAGGGAGGGATCCGGCACGGGCAGCACGAAACCGATCGGATGGCCCGGACGCACGCGCCGCCAACGCATCCTCCAGCCACGGCGGCGCGCATGCAGTTGCAGCGGGCCGATATGGATCAGGTAGACGGTCATGCCCGCGGCACGCGCCGCCAGCACGTGGCCGCACTCGTGCAGCGCCACCGTCGCCATGCCCGCCAGCGGAAGACTGAGCAGGATCACCGGCAACTCGACCATGCCCGGTGCCCAGACGCCCTGGACCAGGGCGATAGCGCCGACCGCCATCGCCGAGACGCCGATCAGCAACAGCACGCCCTGCACGCCTGTCAGGAGCCGATTGAGCCAAGGCGATGGCATCCACGCGCCGCGTGTTGTCCCGGCCGAACTCATGGCCGGCTCCGCGCGGCACCGAGCGGCCACCCGCCAAGCCGGAACCGCGCAGCGCACGCATGCGCATGCGCCGCCAGCAGGGCGCCACCTTCATGGACGGCGATCGTCGCCAACGGCGCCAGCAAGCAGATCAGCCTCGGCGCCAGCGTGGACACGACAGGGATCCGCGCCTGCGTCGGCGCATGCTGTCTCGCGCTGTCGGCTGCGCCGACCTCCCGTCGCATCGCCCGGTAGCCGAGCATCGCTTCGGCACCCGTCCGCTCTGCCGCACGTTTCGACCAATCACTGGCTGGACCACGCAACGGCGCCACCTAACGGCGATAGCGCACCGCCAGCTGCGCGGCCGCCGCGGCGCGATGCCGGCGCAGGGCCAGGCCGAGCGCACTCATGGTCGCCACATCGGCGTCGCCCGACTGCTCCTCCAGGGCGCGTTGCACGCGCGGCGACAGCCCCCAGTCCGCAGAGATAGCCTTGGCGCAGTGTGCCGACCACGCCTCCAGCATCTCGGTCATCGCCGCCGGCGTTGGCGCTGCCTCGGCGTGGCGTGCGTGGACATCGCGCAGCACCTGCACCACCGAGACCGCGCCCAGCCCGCACAACAGCGCCAGCAACTGCGCGGCGTTCGCATCCTCGCGGTCGGGCCCCTGGGAGGCGGCGTGCGCCGACAGCAGGGTGTGTTCCCACAGCACCGCCGCACAGCGGCCGAAGACGCTGCCGTCGTCCACGATCACCGGTTGCAGCAGCGCCGCCAGCACGATCTGGCGCAGGCCCTCGGTGCCGAGCAGGGCCACCGCCCGTTCCAGATTCTCGATCGGCTCGGGATGGCGGCGGTAGACGACGCTGTTGGCGATGCGCAGCAGGTTGCCGGCCAGCGCCGGGTCCTGGCCCAGGATCGTGGCGATGGAATGGGCGCCGGCGGTCGGGTCGTTGATCGCGCGGGTGAGCTGCGGCAGCAGGTGCGGGCGTCGCGGCGTGTAGCGCGGATGCGCGTCGATGCGCGCCAGCACCGCGGCGGCCTCAGCCATGACCGCCGGCGCAGGCGTGGCCGACGTGCTCACCGGCCGGCCGGCGAATGCCAGCTCGCACAGGCGCGCCAGGATCGCGGCGTCCGGCACCGGATCCAGATCGAGCAGGGCCGGGTCGGCGAAAGGGTCGAGGCCCGGGTCCACCGGGTCCACCGGGGCAACACGCGCGGCTGGCGCGGTGGGTGCAGACACTGCCGGTGCCGCGGATACGTCGGCATCCTCGACATGGGCGCGCGCCTGCGGCGCCTCGGCCGCATCGCCAGGGCCACGCCGCAGCCACCACCACAGTCCGCCCCCCAGCACCAGCGCACCCGCACTGATGGCAATCCACATGATCGGCACGATCGTCGTCATCCGCAAAACATCGCCAGGTCCCCGCGCCCGGCCACCGGTGCGCGCCCACGCGGCACGCCATGTCATTCAAGCACGCCGCGCGGGTTTCTGCGCAACGCCGACGTGATGCGGTGGCCGACCGCCGTGAGGCGGTCATGGACAACGCGCGATCGCGCCACTCAGCAGCAAGCAAGCGGCGTGCCGACAGCGCCATTCACCACTCCATCAGCCTGTGGCGCCGCTCCTCGCTGCCGCCTGCGGACGGCACGTGGCGGATCTGGTCGGGGCGATGCGGCTTGAACGCCGCCCTATGGGGGCGACGGCCACCCGCACGCTCAGTGCGGCGCCGGTGCGGGCGCGGTGCGATGCCCGTAGCTGAGTACCCGCGTCAACTTCCAACCGTCCGGGTCCTGGCGCCACACCATCACGAACTTGGCGATGCCCTCGCAGCGGCCGCTGGCCAGCTCGCAGAAGCGGTGCTCGCCTTCCTCGATCGCCCCGAAGTCCTTGATCGGATAGACCCGCAACGTACCGGGCAGCAACTCGCGGCGGACCTTGCCGCAGATCCATTTGCGCGTGTTGTCGACGACGCTCGCACGGTCCCAGGTGACGCCGCCGGTGTCGTGGTAGAACTCCACGTCCGGCACGAACGACGACTCGAACGCCGCCAGGTCGCAGCGGTTGTAGGCCTCGAACAGGCGCTGGTCCAGCGCCGCGACGGTGTCGAACAGCGGCCCCGCCGCCCCATCCCCGGCCGGTTCCGCCGCGCGGGTCGTCGCCGCGCACGCCATCAACACTGCCAACGCTCCCCAGACTTTCATCTGCACCCTCTGCGTGAGTCGATGGGACACTATGAGACCGCCCGGGCCGCGGCCGCAAGATTGCCGCATGCGCTGGCGCGGCGCCGCAGAAGCGCACGCGGCAGGCACCCTGGCCGACGCCGGCACCTACATGTTGCGCCGATACTCGCCGCCCACCTCATACAGCGCATGGCTGATCTGGCCCAGGCTGTGAGTCTTGACCGCCTCCATCAGCGCCGCGAACACGTTGCGGCGCTCGCGCGCGGTGCGCTGCAGCGCGCCCAGGCCGGCGCCGCTGGCGGCCAGCGCCAGCGCGTTGCGGCGCTGCTGCCAGTCGCGCACGTTGCCGATCTGCTGATCCTTTTCCTGCTCGGTGGAGCGGATCAGCTCGATCTCGGTCGCGGTCTCGCCGGCATGCTCCTTGGGCAGGAAGGTGTTGACCCCGACCAGCGGCAGACTGCCGTCGTGCTTCTTGTGTTCGTAGTACAGGCTCTCTTCCTGGATCTTGCCGCGCTGGTACATGGTGTCCATCGCGCCGAGCACGCCGCCGCGCTCGCTGATCGCCTCGAACTCCTTGTACACCGCTTCTTCCACCAGGTCGGTGAGCTGCTCGACGATGAAGCTGCCCTGCCAGGGGTTCTCGCAGAAGTTCAGCCCCAGCTCCTTGTTGATGATCATCTGGATCGCCACCGCGCGGCGCACGCTTTCCTCGGTCGGCGTGGTGATCGCCTCGTCGTAGGCGTTGGTGTGCAGGCTGTTGCAGTTGTCGAACAGCGCGTACAGCGCCTGCAGCGTGGTGCGGATGTCGTTGAACTGGATCTCCTGCGCGTGCAGCGAACGGCCCGAGGTCTGGATGTGGTACTTCATCATCTGGCTGCGCTCGTTGCCGCCGTAGCGCTCGCGCATCGCCCGCGCCCAGATCCGCCGCGCCACCCGGCCGATCACCGTGTACTCCGGGTCCATGCCGTTGCTGAAGAAGAAGCTCAGGTTCGGCGCGAAATCGTCGATGTGCATGCCGCGCGCCAGGTAGTACTCGACGATGGTGAAACCGTTGCTGAGGGTGAAGGCGAGCTGGCTGATCGGGTTCGCGCCGGCCTCGGCGATGTGATAGCCGGAGATCGACACCGAGTAGAAGTTGCGCACCTTCTGCTCGACGAAATACTGCTGAATGTCGCCCATCATGCGCAGCGCGAACTCGGTGCTGAAGATGCAGGTGTTCTGCGCCTGGTCCTCCTTGAGGATGTCGGCCTGCACCGTGCCGCGCACGCTGGACAGGGTCTGCGCCTTGATCTGCGCGTAGGTCTCCGCGTCCAGCAACTGGTCGCCGCTGACCCCGAGCAGGGCCAGGCCGAGGCCGTCGTTGCCCGGCGGCAACTCGCCGTGATAGCGCGGGCGTTCGCGGCCTTCGAACAACCGGGCCAGCGTCTGCTCGGCCTGGGCCCAGCGCTGCGCGTCGGCCTTCAGATACTTCTCCACCTGCTGGTCGATGGCGGTGTTCATGAACATCGCCAGGATCATCGGCGCCGGACCGTTGATGGTCATCGACACGCTGGTGGTCGGCGCGCACAGGTCGAAGCCGGAGTACAGCTTCTTCATGTCGTCCAGGGTCGGGATGTTGACTCCGGAGTTGCCGATCTTGCCGTAGATGTCCGGGCGCGGCGCCGGGTCCTCGCCGTACAGGGTGACGCTGTCGAAGGCCGTGGACAGGCGTGCGGCCGGCTGGCCGACGCTCAGGTAGTGGAAGCGCCGGTTGGTGCGCTCGGGCGTGCCCTCGCCGGCGAACATGCGGATCGGATCCTCGCCGGTGCGCCGGTACGGATACACGCCGCCGGTGTACGGATAGCTGCCGGGCAGGTTCTCCTTGCCGAGGAAGGTCAGCAGTTCGCCCCAGCTCTTGTAGCGCGGCGCGGCGATCTTCGGAATGGACTGGTGGCTCAGCGACTCCCGGTAGTTCTCCACCCGGATCGGCTTGCCGCGCACCGCGTATTCGGTGACCGGGTCGGTGATCGACTTCAGCCGTTGCGGCCATTCGCGCAGCAGCTTCAGCGATTCGCTGGACAGCGACTGCAAGGCATCGTTGTAGCGCTGGCGCAGCAATAGCAGGGTCGCGTCCACGGCGTCCGCGGAAGCATCGCCGGACGTGCGCTGCGCTGGCAGCAGATCCTGTGCCGCATACAGTTCCAGTTGCGCCGGCAGCTGCGGGTCCTGCAGTTCGTGCAACGCCTGCCAGAACGCCTGCGCGCGGTCGGCGGCCTCGGCCTGGCGCAGCACCCCGGCATTGAGTGCCCGGCCCTGCTCGGCGATCTCGGCCAGGTAGCGCACGCGTGCGCCGGGAATCAGCACGGTGGCGCGCGGCTCCTTCAGCGTGGTGTCGAGCTGCGGGCGGAAATCGCAGTGCGCCGGCGGGCCAGCGGCGGCATCGGACTGCGCCGTCAGCTTGTCGCGCAGCAGGCGGCACAGATTGACGAACATCCAGCTCACGCCCGGGTCGTTGAACTGGCTGGCGATGGTCGGATACACCGGCACCGCCTCGTCCTCCAACTGGAACGCCGCGCGGTTGCGCCGCCACTGCTTGCGCACGTCGCGCAGCGCGTCCTCGGCGCCGCGCCGGTCGTACTTGTTCAGCACCACCAGTTCGGCGAAGTCGAGCATGTCGATCTTCTCCAGCTGGCTCGGCGCACCGTAGTCGCTGGTCATCACGTACACCGGGAAATCGACCAGGTCGACGATCTCCGAATCGCTCTGGCCGATGCCGGCGGTCTCCACGATCACCAGGTCGTAGCCGACCGCCTTCAACAACGCGATGCAGTCCTTCAGCACCCGGTTGGTGGCGGCGTGCTGGCGCCGCGTGGCCATCGAACGCATGTACACGCGCGGGCTGCGCAGCGCGTTCATGCGGATGCGGTCGCCGAGCAGCGCGCCGCCGGTGCGGCGCCGGCTCGGGTCGACCGAGACCACCGCGATGCGCATCTGCGGGAAGCTGGCCAGGAAGCGGTTGAGCAGTTCGTCGGTGACCGAGGACTTGCCGGCACCGCCGGTGCCGGTCAGGCCGAGCACGGGTGCGGCGCGCCGACTGCGCGACTCCGCCGTGGACGCCGTGCCGGACTGCCACTGCTTGCGCAACAGCGCCAGTTCCGCCTCCGAGAACGCGCCGTCCTCGATCGCCGACAGCATCCGGCCGATGCCGATCTCGTCGTCGATGTCCGGCAGCGGGGAGCCGGCCGGCGTCGCGCCACGCGCCTCCGCCGCGGTCTCACGCCCTTGCCCGGCACGCGCCACCACGTCCTCGATCATCTCCACCAGGCCCATCTTCATGCCGTCGTTGGGGTGGTAGATGCGCTCCACGCCATAGGCCTGCAGTTCGGCGATTTCCTCGGGCGTGATGGTACCGCCACCGCCACCGAACACGCGTACATGGCCGGCGCCGCGCTCGCGCAGCATGTCGACCATGTACTTGAAGTACTCCACGTGCCCGCCCTGGTAGGACGACAGCGCGATCGCGTCGGCGTCCTCGTGCAGCGCCGCGCGCACCACGTCCTCGACGCTGCGGTTGTGGCCGAGATGGATCACCTCGGCGCCCTGCGCCTGGATCAGGCGGCGCATGATGTTGATCGCCGCATCGTGGCCGTCGAACAGGCTGGCGGCGGTGACGAAACGCAGGGGACTGGCGTCGGTCTGCGGCAACGGAACGCGGGACGCGGGAAGGCTCATCGTGCGGACATCGAAAAGAGAATGCCGCGATTCTAGGCGTGCAGCGCGACACGGGCAGGTTGCGCTGCAGCATGCGCACGTGGGCGGCAAACCGCGTACGCGACGTCGCACCTGGCTATCCGCTGCATGAATACGCCCTCGGAAACGCGTCAACAACCGTGCCGGTCGCGGCGTTTCCTCCCGCGTCGGCACCCCGCCGATGCCTTCGGAGACATCGCATGTTCGCTCGTCCCTTGTTGCTGGCCACCCTGCTCGGCGGCGCGCTCGCCGGCGCCATGGCCGCCGCGCCCGCGCAGGCGCGCGAAGTGGTGGAACTGTCGGTCCGCACCGCGCCACCGCCGCCTCGGGTGGAACGGGTGGTGGTGCGGCCCGGCTATGTCTGGATGCCCGGTTACTGGCAATGGAACGGACGCCACCACGTCTGGGTCGCCGGCCGCTACGTGGTGGAACGGCCGGGCTACGTCTACGTCGGCCCGCGCTGGGAGCATTACGGCCCCGCCTATCGCTTCCACGCCGGCTATTGGGTACGCCGCTAGTTGTGATCTCTCAGTAGGTTGT
>NZ_NQYT01000089.1:0-21635 GCF_009192935.1 Xanthomonas sp. LMG 12461 | reverse complement strand
ATGCACAAGTTCCTGCGCTGGCTCAATGCCATCGCGCGCGATCAGGCCCCGTACGCTCCTCCTGTCATCGCAGGTGCATGACAGTTGACTCCTACTCAACCAGGCGCACCCCACGCGGGAGCGAGATGGATTACGGCGCTGGCTGTTCTGCGCCGCAGTTGCTGGCCTCGAGCAGGTGCTGACGGCGTTCGAACTCCGCGTGCAGCGCTTCGGCATGCTCGGGCACGGCGAAGCGCCAATGCGTCTCGGCTTCGGCCACGTAATTCTTCCAGGCATCGCACAGCTGCTCGGCGGGCAGTGGCTGGCACTGGTCGCGCAGCACTTCGCAGGCGCTGCCGCCGGCCTGGTTGGGTCCGCCATCCAGGTCCGTCGTGGGCAGCGGCACGCACCGCGGCGGCGGTTCGGCGACCTCTCCAATGTAGGACGCCTGCTCGCGGGTGCTGCAGGTGTACAGCGGCGGGGGCGGCAGCATTGGTGGCGGTGGCGCGGCGGCTGCGTCTGCCGCGGCGGGCGTGTCAGCAGAGGCGGTGGTGGACGCGGCGGTCGTGGCGCTTGCGGGCGGCGGCGATGGCGCGGGCTGGGCGGCGATCGTGGCCGGCAGTGCAGCGCTGCTGACGCCCTGCATGATTTTCTTCTGCTGGCGCATGCCCTTGGGACAGGGCTGGTTCTGGATGGTCAGGTTGTCCTGCGCGTCGGTGCAGCGATAGAACACCACCGGTTCGGCGTGCGCAGCGCCGCCACAAGTCAGCAACGCAATCAGGCAGAACGCACGGCGCATCAGCTGCCGCCGCAGTCGCGCGCCAGACGCGCATCGATGCCGCGCTGCTCGGTTTCCATTGCGCGGCGCTCGCTCTGCAGCGCGCTGTTGTAGCGGCGGATCAGCTCCCAGCGACGGTCGCTCAGACGTGCGCAGACTTCCTGTTCGGGCAGCGCGGTGCAGGTGTCGCGGATCATCGTGCTGCCGGCCGGCACGATCACGCCGGCGCCGGCGGACACCCCAGGCGGCGGTGGACCGGGCGGGCGCGGGCCGCCGGGCGGAGGCGGTCCCGGCGGGCCGGGCGAGCGACCATCGGGGCCGCGCCCGGATGGACGTGCGTACGGGCCCTCGGCGTAGCCATAAGCCCACAGCGGCACCCAGCGCGGATTGCCGGCGTTGTCGTCGCTGGTGTAGCGCGCGCCTTCCGGGGTGACGCACTCGTACATGGGCTGCGCAGGCTGCACGGTGACGATGCGGAGTTCGCGCTGCGGCAGCGGCGCCGGCGAGGCCTGCGCGCGTGCCGGATCGGTGCTGATGGTGGTGGTCGGCCGCGGCGGCGGATCGCGCGGACGCTGCATGTCCAGCACCTGCTGCTGGCGCGCGTTCTCGCAGGGAGCATTCTGCAGACTGACCGCGCCGGAAGCGGCGATGCAGCGATAGATGCGCACCGACGCATTGCTGCCGTCGCTGCTGACCGTCTGCGTCTGTTGCGCCCAGCCGGCATCGATCCAGGGCGACAGGCTCAGCAGCAGCAAAGGGCGGAGAAGGAGGCGCATGCGCGCATCTTGCGCGCCTTGGGCAGCCAGGGAAAGGGCGGGCGAGCGGGGATTCAGGACGCGATGGCGCGGGTGGGGCCGCAGCGGGGTCTTGTCGCGCATCGGGCAGGCCGCGGGTCGGCCAACGCGCTTCCTGCAGCATTTCGCAGCTGCTGTATGGTGCCGCCGGCCTCGGCCAGGGCGCGCTCGTGCAGTACTGGCGCGTTGATCTGTCGCTGCGAGGCTTCGCCCGACCCTCATCCGGCCCTTCGGGCCACCTTCTCCCAATGGGAGAAGGGAACGGCTAGCCCCTCTCCCGTCGGGAGAGGGGTTGGGGTGAGGGTCCGGCGCGAAGCGACTCGCGTAGTTTGAGTGCACGAGGCTGCGCCCGCACCCTCATCCGGCCCTCCGGGCCACCTTCTCCCAATGGGAGAAGGGAAGCGCTAGCCCCTCTCCCGTCGGGAGAGGGGTTGGGGTGAGGGTACGGTGCGCGAAGCGCCCGCGTGGTTCCATCGCGCCATTGCCGCCAGACGCCGACGCGGCGGAAGACAGGCGTGCCGCGCCGAAGAGCAGCGCCTCAGGCGCGCAGGATCTCGCCGCTGGCGGCATCGCGGATCGGGGTGGGCTGGGCCAGGCCGCCGGTGTCGCCGTCGAGCAGGCCGTCGAGGTCGCCCAGCACCAGCGGATCCAGTTCGCTGCGCTGCCGTGCCGGCGGCTCGCCGCCGCGGTTGGCACTGGTTGAGACCAGCGCGCCGCCCCAGGCCCGGCACAGGGCGGCCACCAGCGGATGGGCACTGATCCGCACGGCGATGCCCTGGTGCGCGCCGGTGATCCAGGGCGGCGCATGCGCGGCGGCGGGCAGGATCCAGGTATGCGGTCCGGGCCAACTGGCCAGCGCCGCGGCCAGCCGTTCCGGCGGCAGGGCCGACAGATCGAGCAACGGGCGCAACGGGTCCAGTTCGGCGGCGACCACGATCAGCCCCTTGTCCACGGGCCGCTGCTTGATGCGCAGCAGGCGGGTCACGGCGGTCTCGTCGTGCGGATCGCAGCCCAGGCCCCACACCGCTTCGGTGGGATAGGCGATCACGCCGCCCTGGCGCAGGACGGCGACGGCATGGCTCAGGGACAGGTCGGTCATGCGCGCATCATGCGGCACGTCCTCGTCTAAGGACAATGAGGGTCGGTTGGGCGGGACTCGGGATTTTCGCAAGTCTCCGGCCCGCCGCTTTTCTGTGGGAGGGGCTTCAGCCCCGACGCCTTACCGATAAAGCGTCGGGGCTGAAGCCCCTCCCACAGAAAAACCGGGTTGTCGCGGATCTTCAGGCGCTGAGAGACGCCGTCGGCACCGCGAGAAGGCGGCTCGGCGCCCGCGCTCGTACTATTCGAGGGGGTGCATCGGGCCCGCCCTGGGCCATCCGCAGAGCGGCTCAGCCGCCCTTGGCCACCGTCTTCTTGGCGGCCTTCTTCACCGCTTTCTTGGCGGTCTTCTTCGCGACCTTCTTGACTGCCTTCTTCGCCGCCGGCTTGGCCGGGGCGTCGGCGGCGGCCTTCTTCGCCGCGCTCTTCTTCGGCGCGGCTTCCTTCTTGGCGGCGGCCTTCTTGGCGCCGAAGCCCTTGCGCACCGGCTTGCCGGTTTCCTCCAGCAGCTTCTGCACTTCGTCCAGGCTCAACGAGGCGGGCTCGCGATCCTTGGGGATCTTGCCGTTGAGCTTGCCGTCGCTGATGTACGGGCCGAAGCGGCCGTTGAGTACCTGGATGTCGCTGCCGGGAAATTCCTTGATGATGCGGTTGCGCGCGATCTCTTCCTTCTCCTCGATCAGGAACACCGCACGGGCCAGATCGATGGTGTAGGGATCGTCTTCCTTCTTCAGCGAGGCGTAGACGCTGCCGCGCTTGGCGAACGGGCCGAAGCGGCCGATGCCGACGCTGACCTCCTCGCCCTGGTCCTGGCCGAGGCTGCGCGGCATCAGGAACAGCTCCAGCGCCTCCTCCAGGGTGATGGTGTGCATGCTCTGGCCGGGCCGCAGCGACGCGAATTTGGGCTTGTCCTCGGCGTCCTCGGCGGTGCTGCCGATCGCCGCGTACGGCCCGAAGCGGCCCAGGCGCACGCTCACCGGCTTGCCGGTCTTGGGATCGGTGCCGAGCTCGCGCGCACCGCTGGCTTCGGCGCGGTCGACCGATTCCTTCTTGTCCTCGACCAGTTCCTTGAACGGCTCCCAGAAGCGCGACATCAGCGGGACCCACTCCTCCTCGCCGCGCGAGACCGCGTCCAGCTCGTCTTCGAGCTTGGCGGTGAAGTCGTAGTCCACATACTGGGTGAAGTGGCTGGACAGGAACTTGGACACCGCGCGGCCGACGTCGGACGGGCGGAAGCTGCGGCCCTCCATCTCCACGTACTTGCGGAACAGCAGGGTCTGGATGATCGAGGCGTAGGTCGAGGGGCGGCCGATGCCGTACTCTTCCAGCGCCTTCACCAGCGCCGCTTCGGTGAAGCGCGGCGGCGGCTGGGTGAAGTGCTGCTCGGCCAGGATGCGCTCCAGCGGCACGCGGTCGCCGGGCTTCATCGCCGGCAGCTTGCGGCCTTCGTCCTCGTCCTCGGCGCTCTTGTTGTCCTTGCCTTCCTCGTACACGGCCAGGAAGCCGGGGACCACCACGGTGGTACCGCTGGCGCGGAACACGTGTTCGCTGCCGGCCGACAGGTCGACGCTGACGGTGTTGAGCGTGGCCGGAATCATCTGGCAGGCCACCGCACGCTTCCAGATCAGCTCGTACAGCTTGCGCTCGTCGTCGGTCAGGAAGCGGGCCACCTGCGACGGGGTACGCAGCGCCGAGGTCGGACGCACCGCTTCGTGCGCTTCCTGGGCGTTCTTGGACTTGGTCTGGTAGGTGTTGGGCTGGTCCGGCAGCGAGGCGATGCCGTAGTCGCGGGCGATCACATCGCGGATCTCGGCCAGCGCGTCCTGCGACAGGTTGACCGAGTCGGTACGCATGTACGAGATCAGGCCGACCGTGCCTTCGTCGCCGATCGCCACGCCTTCGTACAGCTTCTGCGCCACCTGCATGGTCTTGCGGGTGGTGAAGCCGAGCTTGCGCGAGGCTTCCTGCTGCAGCGTGGAGGTGGTGAACGGCGGCGCCGGGCGGCGCTTGCGCTCCTTGCTGGCGACGTCGGTGACGTGCAGCGCGCCCTGCGCGGCCTGCTGGATGCGCAGGCGCGCGGCCTCGGCGGTGTCGCCGTCGGTGATGGTGAACTGCTCGAACTTCTGCCCGTCGAGCTTGATCAGCTTGGCGTTGAAGTGCTGCGAGGGGTGCGCGCAGTCGGCGGCGATGGACCAGTACTCGCGGGCGATGAAGGCTTCGATCTCCTCCTCGCGCTCGACGATCATGCGCAGCGCCGGCGACTGCACGCGGCCGGCGGACAGGCCGCGCTGCACCTTGCGCCACAGCACCGGCGACAGGTTGAAGCCGACCAGGTAGTCCAGCGCGCGGCGCGCCTGCTGCGCATCGACCAGGTCGCCGGCGATCTGCCGCGGCTGCGCCATCGCTTCCTTGATCGCGCGCGGGGTGATTTCGGTGAACACCACCCGGTGCAGCGGCTTGCCCTTGAGCAGCCCGCGCTCCTGCAGGATCTCGGCGATGTGCCAGCTGATCGCCTCGCCCTCGCGGTCCGGGTCGGTCGCCAGGTAGATGTCTTCGGCCGCCTTGGCCGCCTTGGCGATGGCCTCCACGTGCTTCTCGTTCTTGTCGATCAGCGCGTAGCGCATCGCGAAGCCGTCGTCCGGATCCACTGCGCCTTCCTTCGGGATCAGGTCGCGCACGTGCCCATACGAGGCCAGGACGTGGAAATCCTTGCCGAGGTATTTGTTGATCGTCTTGGCCTTGGCGGGCGATTCGACGATGAGCAGGTGCTTGGACATGGCGGGTCGGGCTTCGATGGGCGTGGGCGGACGCCCTGGGGGCGGTAGGGTGGCGCAATTGCTCCGGTTAGTGAAGCGTTGCGGTCTCGCAGAGAAGCCGACGCCCGGGATGGAACCCCCGGGCGTTCAGCTACGGCGCTTATTTATTAGTGGGCATGTCCGGCGCCCGCTGTCAAGCCGGCGCCCGCCGGCCGGGCAGGCGCGCGGGCGGCGGCGGGGGTTCCCGGAGCCCGCCGGACTCAGTGCCAGCCGCCCTTGGCGGCCACGCCGATCGCCAGCGCCACCACCAGCAGTGCCGCCGCCGACAGCAGGCCGAACAGGGCCAGGATCACCACGGTGACCGTGCCCAGCTTGCGCTGCTGCCATTCCGGGTGGTCGGTGTAGGCCCACTTGTCCACCACCAGGGTGTCGCAGAGCATGTCGTGCAGGGCCTGCTTGCGCTCGGTGAAGGCCGCCATCAGCAGGCCGATGCCCAGGGTCAGGCTGCTCAGCATGAAGCCGAAGTAGCGGCCCACGCCGCGGGACACGGTGATGCGGCTGCCGTCGGTGCGCACCACCTTGATGCCGACCGCCATCTTGCCCAGCGTGGCCTGCTTGGTGGAGGCGTGGAACAGGCCGTAGTACAGCGCCGCGATCGCCATCGGCAGCAGGTACAGCAGGAGCAGCATGACGATGCCGGCGGCAGTGCTGAAGTCCGGCTGCTTGCCGAAGCCGGTGATCCCGAAGAAGCCCAGCATCACCACGAACTGGATCACGTTGGCGACGATGCCGACCAGGAACGCGTCGATCAGGTAGGCGGCCACGCGTTTCCAGAAACCGGCCTGCACCACCTCGCCGCCGCCGACCACCCGCGCGCCACCGTCGAGCACGGCGCTGGGCGCCGCGTAGGGCGACGCCGCCACGGCCGGCGCGGGCGCGGTCCAGGCGTCGGGGACGGTCGCGGCCGGGGGCGGAGGAGGAGTCTCTCGGTCAACCTCGATCGGGGCAATCGCCGGCGCCGGTGCCTGGGTCAGGCCGAGTTCGTCGACGAACTCGGCCAGGGTGCGCCATTCGCTCAGGCCCTCGCGCCAGACCAGGGTGGACAATCCGATCTCGCCGCGCTGGAAGCGCTGCTGCAGGTCGGCGGCCGCTAGCGGCCCATGGCGCTGCTGCGCTGCGTCGGCGTAGTACCACTCAGTCATTCTGTTCCCCGGGAGTTGCAGTCGAAAACGGTGCGCCGGTCAGCCGCCGCGGCAGTGAACCGGCAGAACGCGATCGTCCAGATCGGAACTGCAGTTCCAGGCGGACGTGCGCTCATCGTAGTCCAGCCACAGCGCTTTGCCATCCAGGCGCTTGGTGCCGGGCAGGTGCAGGGTGGCTTCCAGGCCGCAGTGGCCGTTGTCGAAGCGGCCGACCCGCACCTGCGCGATGGTGTCGCCGGCATAGCTCTGCGGTGCGCCGAAGCCGGTGTCGCCGTTGACCGCGCAGCGGTGCTCCTGCGCATTGAAGGCGGCGATCTGGTCCTTCAGCGGCGCCAGGTGGTCGAGCGCCTGCGCGACCTTCGCGCGTGCCAGGTAGTCCTGGTAGGCGGGCAGGGCGATCGCCGCGGCGATGCCCAGGAACGCCACCAGCAGCACGCCGACGATGGTGCCGACGATGGCCATGATCGCGCAGCCGGACAGGCCGCTGTGCGGCGCGGCGGTGGCAGCGGGGGGCACGGGCGCGGTCGTCTGGAGCGGTGGCGGCAAGGGCGGCGGGGTGGGGGCGTCGGGCAGGCCCAGATCGGCGGCGACCGCGTGCAGCGGCCGCCACTCCGGCAGGCCTTCGCGCCAGACCAGGGTCTCGCGCTGCAGGCGGCCGTCGTGCAGGCGTTCCAGCAGGGCGGACGCCGGCAACGGGCCGTGCCGCTCGCGCGCGGCATCGACGTAGTACCAGATCGCCAATGGGGAAGTGTCTTCGTGCATCCGTGCGCGACCGTCAGCGACTCAGTGAACCGGCTCCGGCTCGTCGACGAACATCTGCGTTTCCATCCACGCGTACGCCGCCTCGGCACCAGGCTGGTTGAACAGCACCATCAGCACCACCCACTTCAGGTCGTCCAGATCCAGTTCGTCCTGATCCAGCGCCATGGCGCGGTCCAGCACCAGCTCGCGCTGGTCGCTGTCGAGGATGCCGTGCTGCTCCAGGAACAGCAGGAAGCCGCGGCATTCCACGTCGAGCTTGTCCAGTTCCGGACCGTGGTAGATGCGGATCGGGCCATCGATGCGCGGCTGCGCCACGGCCGGACGCTGGTCGGCCAGGGCGTCGAGCCAGTCGAACGCCTTGCTGATCTCGGTGGGGCTGAAACCGGCCTGGATCAGGCCATTCTGGAGGGAGTCGCGATCACGGACCGGATCCGCGTCTTCGCTGAAATAGTGTTCGAACAGGTACAGCAGGACATCCAGAATGCTCTCTTTCATTGCCCCTCGGCCTGCGTCGCGAGACGCTGTGGAGGTGAAGAAACTAGGGTTTGCGGGTGTAACGACCGCGTTCGACCGCCACGTAGCCATCCAGTTCCATGGCCAGCAGCATGGAGGACGCCGCTGCGGCCGTCAATCCGCTGCGTGCGATCACTGAATCCATACAGATGGGGTCGTGGCCCAGTGCCTGCCACAAGCGCTGGTAGTCGGGGTGGGGGAAGGCCGGTGTGGCCGCGCGCGCGGTGCTGGCTCCCTGTGTGGGGGCGTTCAGGCGCCCGCGCAAGGCGTCGGCCAGTTCGGCGGCCAGGGGCGCGACCCCGGCCAGCACCTCCTCGGCGCTTTCCACCAGCCCGGCGCCGTCGCGGATCAGCCGATGGCAGCCGCGCGCCAGCGGATTGTGGATCGAGCCGGGCAGGGCGAATACCTCGCGCCCGGCCTCGGCGGCCAGCCGCGCGGTGATCAGCGCGCCGGAGCGGGTGGCCGCCTCGATCACCAGGGTCGCCAGGCTCAGTCCGGCGATGATCCGGTTGCGCGCCGGGAAGTGCCCCGCCCGCGCCGGCGTGCCGGGCGGGTGCTCGCTGACCACCGCGCCGCGGTCGGCGATCTGGCGGCGCAGGGCGGCGTGCTGGCGCGGGTAGGCCAGGTCGGGGCCGGTGCCGACCACCGCCACGGTCAGCCCGTCCGCGCGCGACAGCGCGGCCCGATGCGCGGCGGCATCCACGCCGCTGGCCATGCCGCTGGTCACCGCAAAGCCGGCCGCGGCCAGAGCCAGGGCGAAGCCGTAGGCGTTGTCGCGGCCGCCGGCGCTGGGGGCGCGGCTGCCGACCACGGCCACGGCCGGGTGCCACAGCACCGTGGGATCGCCGTCCACGTACAGCGCCAGTGGCGGATTGGGCGTGCGCCGCAACAGGGCCGGGTAGTCGGCATCGTGGCAGCCCAGCAGGTGCCGACCTGGTTGCGCCAGCCAGTGCTCGGCGGTGTCCAGTGCGGCGCGGTCGGGCCGCTGCAGTGCGGCGATCTGCGCCGCATCCAGGCCGGCGGCCTGCCAGCCGGCGGGACCGGCGGCCAGCGCCGCGGCCGGGCTGCCGTGTTGCTCCAGCAGTCGTCGGCGTGGGGCGCTGGCGCCGCCGGCCAGCGACAGGCGCAGCAGGGCCGGATCGGTGGGTGTGTGGGCAGGGGCGATGGCCGGACTGGACATGCGCCCAGCCTAGGCCGCAGACGCAGACGGCGCCCTCGGGCGCCGTCTGCAATCGCTGTAGGGGGAGTCCCCGGCCGCGGGTCAGCGCGCGTCCGGGTGCTTGACGTCGTAGCCGATCCGGGTCGGCTTGATGCCGTCCATCACCAGCGCGTAGCTGACCTTGTCGAAGGTGCGGAACACCATCGCGTGCGCGGCGTACTCGTCCGGCAGCGCCACGGTGCCGCTGCCGCCGGTGAAGCCGTCGTCGGCGCGGGAAGTGTTGGGGTGGCGCACGCGGTCGTTGACCCGGGTGCCGTGGCGCCACAGCGACACCACGGTGCCGTTGTCGATGCCTTCGCGGCGGCCGCCGGAGATGGCGATCACGTCGCGCGGGCCGGCCGCGCTGAACGCGTCGGCCACCGCCAGTACGCGCAGGCCGGCGGCAATCGCCTGCTCGGACGGCGGATGCGGCACGAACTGCAGGTCGTAGGGCTGCGCCTCGACCGGAATCAGGCGGTCGCCGGCGCGCACTTCGCGGGCGTTGTCCTGCAGCAGCAGGCCGGTGGCCTGGCGGCTGTCGGCGGACACGCGGGCGACGGTGCCGATGTTGACCTGGGCCAGTTCGTAGCCAAGGGTCTCGCGGCGCTTGTCCGGCGGCACGAAGGTCTGCCACAGGTTGCCGCTGCCGGGGATGCTGCGGCCTTCGGCGTCGAGGTCGTCGCTGAGCTTGGGCAGCAGGTAGCGCACGGTCGGGCGGACCACGGCGTAGCGCTGGCCGGCCTGGGCCTGGCCGAGGCCGACCGCGTAGATCAGTTGCCCGTCGGTGGCGCGCAGCCGGTTGTCTTCGGTGCCGACCACGTAGGGCAGGTTGTCGATGCGGTCGACCACGCGCAGGTTCTTCAGGAACGGCTCCACCTGCGCCAGCGGGATCGCGTCGATCGGCGCGTCCTGGCGCGGGCCCGGCTTGACCTCGGCATGCGCCACCCGGTCCAGGTAGGCCAGGCTGAGCACGTCGCCGGGGTAGATCAGGTGCGGGTTGTGCACCTGCGGATTGGCCTGCCAGATTTCCGGCCACAGCCAGGGCTTGCCGAGGAAGCGCCCGGCGATGTCCCACAGCGTATCGCCCTTGCGCACCACGTAGGTGTCGGGGTGTTCGGCGGCCATGCTGGCGGAAGCAGCGTAGGTCGCCACGGTGAGCATCGCCACGGCGACGACCGTACGGAGTCGATTGAACATGAGCGCGGAGCCTGATTCCCCAACAGGTTCGCGCACTATAGTGCAGAACCCTGGTGCGGGCGCAAGCGGCGGGCGCAGAAACGGGTAGAATCCGCAGGTCTTGCCGAATCGTCCGGCGCCCCCATCTTGGGTACCGCTATGGCCCTGCTCCCCATTCTCGAATTCCCCGATCCGCGCCTGCGTACCAAGGCGGTGCCGGTCGACGCCGCCGAGGTCACCTCCGCGGCCTTTCAACGCCTGCTCGACGACATGTTCGAGACCATGTACGACGCGCCCGGCATCGGCCTGGCGGCCAGCCAGGTCGACGTGCACAAGCGCTTCATGGTCATCGACGTCAGCGAGGAGAAGAACGCCCCGCAGGTGTTCATCAACCCGCAGATCGTGCAGCGCGACGGCGAACAGGTGTACCAGGAAGGCTGCCTGTCGGTCCCCGGCATCTACGCCGACGTGACCCGCGCCGACGCCATCACCGTGCGCTACCTGGACCGCCAGGGCCAGCCGCAGGAACTGAGCACCGACGGCCTGCTGGCGGTGTGCGTGCAGCACGAGATGGACCACCTCGACGGCAAGCTGTTCGTCGACTACCTGTCCCCGCTCAAGCGCGAAATGGTGCGCAAGAAGCTGGCCAAGGCGCGCAAGCACGTGGCTTGAAGCGGGGAACCGGGAATGGAGAAACGGGAATCGTAAGTGCGGTACCCGTGGCCTTTCCGGGTTCGCGCTTTTCCCATTCCCCATTCCCCATTCCCGGTTCCCAGCCTCCATGAAACTCGTCTTCGCCGGTACGCCGGACTTCGCCGTGCCGTCGTTGCGCGCGGCTGCGCAGCGCCATGAAGTGGTCGCGGTCTACACCCAGCCGGACCGGCCCGCCGGGCGCGGCCGCGGGCTGACCCCGTCGCCGGTCAAGCTGGAAGCGGTGGCGCGCGGCATCCCGGTGTTGCAGCCGCAGACGCTGCGCGCGCCGGAAACCCTGCAGGCGCTGCGCGCGCTGCAGCCGGACCTGATCGTGGTGGTGGCCTACGGGCTGATCCTGCCCAAGGCGGTGCTGGCGATCCCGACCCATGGCTGCTGGAACGTGCATGCCTCGCTGCTGCCGCGCTGGCGCGGCGCCGCGCCGATCCAGCGCGCGATCGAGGCCGGCGACAGCGAGACCGGGGTGTGCCTGATGCAGATGGAAGCGGGCCTGGATACCGGCCCGGTGCTGTTGTCGCAGCGGACCCCGATCGGTGCCGACGAGACCGGCGGGCAGTTGCACGACCGCCTGGCCGCGCTCGGCGCGCAGGTGCTGGCCGACGGCCTGGGCCTGCTGCGTGCCGGCCTGCGTCCGGTGGCGCAGCCGCAGCCGGAGGCAGGCGTCACCTACGCGCACAAGCTGGACAAGGCGCAGGCGCGGCTGGACTGGCAGCAGCCGGCGGCGCAACTGGCGCGGCAGGTGCGCGCCTTCGATCCGTGGCCGGTCGCCGAGGCGGTGCTGGCCGGCGAGCGGGTGCGAGTGCACGGTGCGATCGCGCTGGACCTGGCCCACGCGCAGCAGCCGGGCACGGTGCTGACCGCGTCCAGGCAGGGCATCGACATCGCCTGCGGCCAGGGCGCGCTGCGCCTGCGCGTGCTGCAGCGCGACGGCGGCAAGGCGATCACCGCCGCCGACTACCTCAACGCACGGCGCGACCTGCCGGTCCTGGCCTGAGGCGTCGACCATGCCTGCGTACGCCGCGTTGGGCCTGGCAAGCGCGGCTGTGGCCGCCTGCGCGCTGCGGCGCGGGCGGGCGTCCACTGCGTCTCGCACCCCCATCATCCGCACGCGGAACCACGACACGGCATGCGCGCTAGAGCCTGACACCTCCCGGAGCGCCCGCCGATGACCGCGACGCCCGCCGCTGCGTGGCCGCCGGGCGTGGCCCCGCGGGTGCTTGCCGCCCGCGTGCTGACCGCGGTGATCGACCGCGGCCGCTCGCTCAAGGCCGAACTGGCCGCCGCGTTGCCGACGCTGCCGGATCCGCGCGACCGCGCGCTGGTGGAGGCGATCTGCTTCGCCGTGCTGCGCCGCCGACCGGCCTACGAGGCCGCGCTGCGGATGTGGCTGCAGAAGCAGTTGCCGCAGCGCGACGCCGAACTGCGCGGCCTGCTGCTGGCCGGCTTCGCCCAGCTCGATGCGCTGGGCCTGGCGCCGCACGCGGCGCTGTCGGCGACGGTGGAGGCGACGCGCGCGCTGGATCGGCCGCGCCAGGCCGGGCTGGTCAACGCGCTGCTGCGGCGCGCGCTGCGCGACGGGCTGCCGGCGATGGCCGCCGACGCGGGCTGGCCGCTGTGGCTGCGCGACGCGCTGCGCGCCGACTGGCCGCAGCAGGCCGAGGCGATCTTCGCCGCCAGCCAGCAGCCGGCGCCGCTGTGGCTGCGGGTCAACCGCCAGCGCGGTACCCGCGACGCCTATCTGCAGGAGCTGGCCGCGGCCGGCATCGTCGCGCAGGCCTCGCCGCTGCTGGCCGATGCGATCCGCCTGGAGACGCCGCTGGCGGTGGGCGCCCTGCCGGGCTTCGCCGACGGGCGCGTGTCGGTGCAGGACGGCGCGGCGCAACAGGTCGCCGACGTGCTGGCGCCGACGCCGGGCGCGCGCGTGCTCGACGCCTGCGCGGCGCCCGGCGGCAAATCCGCGCACCTGCTCGAACGCGATCCCAGTCTGCGCCTGACCGCGCTGGACGTGGATGCGCGGCGCCTGGCGCGGGTCGGCGAGACCTTCGCGCGTACCGGCGCCGGTGCGCAGGCGCAGCTGCAGGTCGCCGACGCGGCGCAGCCGCAGGACTGGTGGGACGGCGTGCCGTTCGACGCGGTGCTGCTCGACGCGCCGTGTTCGGCCACCGGCATCGTGCGCCGCCAGCCGGACGTGCTGCTGCATCGCCGCCGCGAGGACGTGATCGCCCTGCAGGCGCTGCAGGTGCGCCTGCTCGACGCCGCCTGGCAGGTGCTGCGGCCGGGCGGGGTGCTGGTCTACGCGACCTGCTCGCTGCTGCAGGACGAGAACGCGCGGCAGGTGCAGGCGTTGCTGGCGCGGCAGCCCGGTGCTGCGCTAGAGGATCCGGGCGCGGCCTGCGGGCATGCTTCCGGCGGCGGCCGCCAGCGCTTCCCCGGCGAGCAGGACTGCGACGGTTTCTACTACGCAAGGTTCCGCAAGACGGCATGAACCGGCCCCGGTATCATCGCGTCCCATGCTGAAGACCCGCGCCTCCCGAGAGTTCTGGTTGTTGGCCATCCTGGCCGTGCTGGTGCTCGGCGCCGGCCTGGGCCTGCGCGATCCGCACCCGGCCGACGAGCCGCGTTTCGCACTGGTCGCCAAGCAGATGGTGGAGAGCGGCAACTGGCTGTTCCCGCACCGCGGCAACGAGCTGTACTCGGACAAGCCGCCGATGCTGATGTGGCTGCAGGCGAGTTTCTACACGCTGTTCGGCAACTGGCGGGTGGCCTTCCTGCTGCCGTCGCTGCTGGCCGGGCTGGGCACGCTGGCCTGCGTCTACGACCTCGGCCGGCGCCTGTGGACGCGCCGCGTCGGCATGTACGCGGCCTACGCGCTGCTGTTCGCCTTCCACTTCACCTACCAGGCGAAGAAGGCGCAGATCGACCCGTTGGTGGTGTTCTTCATCACCCTGGCCAACTACGCGCTGCTGCGCCACCTGTTGCGCGGGCCGGACTGGCGGCTGTGGACGCTGGGCTGGTTCGCCGCCGGGCTGGGCACGATCACCAAGGGCGTGGGCGTGCTGGCGCTGCTGATGCTGCTGCCGGCCGCGGCGGCGTCGCTGGCGCACTGGCGCGGGGTCCGGGTCGGCCTGCGCGATCCGCGCTTCTGGCTGGGGCCGCTGGCGTTCCTGGCGGCAGTGTCGATCTGGCTGGTGCCGATGGTGGTCACCGCGCTGTCGAGCAACGCGCCCGAGTACCGCGCCTACCTCAACGACATCCTGTTCCGGCAGACGGCCGGGCGTTACGCCAAGTCCTGGGACCACGCGCACGGGCCGCTGTACTTCTTCGGGGTGATGCCGAGCATGTGGCTGCCGGTGCTGCTGGCGCTGCCGTGGGCGATCCCCGCCTGGGCGCGGCGCCTGCGCCGGCGCGACGCGCGCTATCTGCTGCCGCTGGCCTGGTGGGCGCTGGTGGTACTGTTCTTCTCGATCCCGACCGGCAAGCGCGACGTCTACGTGTTGCCGGCGCTGCCGATGCTGTGCCTGGCGATGGGGCCGCTGATCCCGGGGCTGTTGCGCAAGCCCGGGATCAAGCGCCTGCTGCTCGCGTTCACCGCGCTGCTGACGCTGGCGCTCGGCGGCGTGGGCGCGGCGATCCTGCTGGGGCACGGCTTCCGCGCGAAGATGATGGAAGACCGCGGCATCGATCTGGCGACCGTGCAGGTGCTGGCCTGGATCCTGCTGGCGATCGGCCTGTGGGGCGTGGCCAGCCTGGCCGCATTCGCGCGGCGCCGCCCGGAACTGGCGACGGTCTCGACCCTGACCATGGTCTGGGTGATGGCCGGCTTGCTGGTGTACCCGCTGATCAACATGTCCAGCTCGGCGCGCGGGGTGATGGAGTCGGTGGGGCGCCGCATCGGCCCGGAGGCCGAACTCGGCCTGGTCGCCTGGAAGGAGCAGAACCTGCTGATGGCCGACCGCCCGGCGACGACCTTCGGCTTCGTGGTGCCCTGGGACGAACAACTGCGCCGCGGCATCGCCTGGCAGGCGCAGGCGCCGCAGCGGCGCTGGCTGCTGGTGCAGGAGGCGGCGATGCTGGGCTGTGTGGACCGCAACGCGAGCACCCTGGCCGGCGTGTCCAACCGACGCGACTGGTGGCTGGTCCCGGCCAGTGCGATACACGGCCACTGCGTGGTCACCCAGGACGACCGCGACCGCCTGCGCGAGCAGGACAAGGACCGCTTCGAATGAGCCGCAGCCGCGCGTTGCGGCGGCGTGGCACGGGTGCCGCTGGCGCCCGGCGCGCTGCGCGGGCAGGGAGACGCGCGTGCCGCCACGCCTGATCCGGGTCATCAGCCGCGACAACGGCGGCGGCCTCAGCCGCGACCTGCAGGTGGTCGCCGACCTGCTGCGCGAGACCGGCCGCTACCGCGTGGAGGTGCTGGGCTTCGGCACCGTGCGCATGGCCAATCGCCTGCGCGAACTGCGCCTGTTCCTGCGCAGCCTGCTGTTCGGGCGCGCCGACCTGCAGATCTTCCTGGAGCGGGTGTATCCGCGCTGCCTGGGCAGCGGCTTGCGCAATGCCCTGATCCCCAACCCGGAGTGGTTCCGGCACAAGTGGCTGCGCTGCCTGCCGCGTTTCGCCCAGGTGCTGTGCAAGACCCGCCAGGCCGAACAACGTTTCTCCACGATGGCGCCGACCGCCTTCATCGGCTTTTGCAGCGACGACTGCTACCGTCCTGAGGTCCCGCGCGAACGCGCCTGCCTGCATGTGGCCGGGCGCAGTTCGGCCAAGGGCACGGCGCTGCTGCTGCAGACCTGGGCGCGGCACCCCGAGTGGCCGCGGCTGACGGTGGTGCAGAGCGCGAAGAAGTCCCACCCGATCGAGGCCGAGAACATCGACTACCTGACCGGCTACCTCGACCAGCAGGAGCTGCGGCGGCTGCAGAACGCGCACCGCTTCCACCTGTGTCCGTCCGAGGTGGAGGGCTTCGGCCACTACATCATGGAAGCGCTGAGCGTCGGCGCGGTGGTGATCACCACCAACGGGGCGCCGATGAACGAGCTGGTGAGCGCAGAGCGCGGCGTGCTGATCGACCCGGTCGGCGAGGGTCCGGACAATTTCGGCGTGCGCTACCGGATCGAGGCCGCCGGCCTCGAGCAGGCGATGAGGCTGGCGCTGGCGCTGTCGCCGATGCAGTGCGACGCCCTGGGCACGGCCGCGCGCGGCTTCTTCGAGACGCGCCGGCGCGAGTTCGGCGAGCGCCTGCGCGCGGCGGTGGCCGATCTGCTCGCGGAAACGCCGCCGCCCGCCGTGCCGGCCAGCCATGGCGCCGATCGCGAGCAGGTCAGGCCGGGTTAGGGAAGCGCCCCGGATCATCGCCGACCACCCCCTCCCCACGGCCTTCCCTCCTTGATGTCCCAGCCCATCGCGCCACGCCATGCCGTTTCCGCGTTCTCGCGCCAGTCCCTGGCCGAACGCGGCGCGGCGCTCGCGCTGCTGTGCCTGCCGGCGCTGGTGATCAGCATGCCCAGCGGCCTGCTGCCGTTCGGTGTGCTGCTGATGGCGACCAGCCTGCTGGCATTGCCGCAGCTGCGCCAGGCGGTGGCGCCGATGCAGCCGTCGCTGCGCTGGTTGTGGATCCTGGCGCTGCTGGTGATCGGGCTGTCGCTGTGCTCGGTGCTGTACTTCGGCCAGCCGCTGAAGGACATCGACAACCGCACCCGCTTCCTGGTGCTGCCGTGGGCGGCGCTGTGGACCTACGCCCTGCGGCCTCCGCAGCGCCTGCTGTGGTGGGGCGCGCTGCTCGGCATCCTCGCCGCCCTGGTGCTGGCCAGCGTGCAGGTGTTGCAGGGCCAGCCCCGTGCCGAGGGCTGGACCAACGCCATCGTGCTGGCCGACGTGGTGCTGATGCTGATGGTGCTGGCGGTGTTCTGCCGACCGCGCGGGCAGTGGCCGTGGGCCGTGGCCGCGGTGGTGGCCGGCGGCATCGTCATCCTGCTCAGCGGCAGCCGCGGCGTGTGGCTGGGCGTGCTGTTGCTGCTGGTGGTCAGCGCGCTGTGTCTGCGCTGGCGCGACAGCGCGACGCGGCTGATGATCCTGGGTGCGTGCACCGCGCTGGCGGCGGTGCTGGTGCTGAGTGTGCCGGCGCTGACCAAGCAGACCCGCCTGGCCGAACTGCATCACGATGTGCAGCGCTACGAGCGCGGCGACAGCGATTCCTCGGCCGGCGCGCGCATCGAACGCCTGCAGGTGGCGGCGGCGACCTTCGTCGAACACCCCGTGGTCGGGGTCGGCGTGGGCCGCTTCGACAACGCCATGCTGCGCCTGCCGGACTGCCGCAAGGGCTTCGTCGAGCGCTGCCACCTGGGCCATGCGCACAACGACCTGGCCGAGTGGAGCGCGACCCAGGGCCTGCCCGGCACCGTGCTGATCCTGATGGTGTACGGCGTGCCGCTGTGGCTGCTGCTGCGCCTGTACCGGCGCCGGCCACAGCCGCATTTCCACGGCGCGGCGGCAGCCGGGATCATGGTGGTGGCGGCCTACGTCCTGTGCGGCATGACCCAGTCGATGTTCGCGCACCAGGTGAGCACCGGCTTCTACGTGGCGCTGGTCGGCGTGCTGATCGGGCTGGCGGCGCGCGAGGCGGTGCCGGCCCCGGGCGCTGAAGGCGCCGCGCGAAGCCGGTAGACTGCCGATCCCGCATCGCCGGGTGGCACGGCGCCCGGCGCCGACCGCCGGCACCGCGCCTGACTTCCGGATACCGCGCGCCATGGCCGACGCTGCCGCCGCCACCCTGCCGCTGAGCCTGGTGGTGATGACCTACAACGAGGCCGCCAACATCGCGCGCTGCCTGGACAGCGTGCCGTTCGCCGCCGACAAGCTGGTGGTGGACTGCGGCAGTACCGACGACACCGTGGCGATCGCCCGCGCGCACGGCGCGCGCGTGGTCGAGCAGGCCTGGCTGGGCTTCGGCCCGCAGCGCAACTTCGCCTCCACCCAAGCCGCGCACGACTGGATCCTGGTGCTGGACGCGGACGAATTCCTGTCCGACACGTTGCGCGCCGAATGCCAGGCGCGGCTGCCGCAACTGCTCGCCGAGGACCGCGTGGACGCGGTGTGGCTGCGGCGCAGCACCTGGTACATGGGCGCGCCGATGCGCTGGTACAAACCGATGGTCGGCGAGCGCCTGGCGCGGCTGTACCACCGAGGACGCGCGCGCTGGAGCGATGCGCGGGTGCACGAATCGCTGCGCTTCGACGGCGCCAGCGCCGCGTTCGCGCCGCCGTTCAACCATCTGCACAACCCGACGCTGGTGCACAAGCAGCTCAAGGTGCTGCGCTACGCCGAACTCAAGGCGCTCGGCTGGCGCGACAAGCGCAAGCCGGTGAGAATGTGGCAGAGCCCGTTCGTGTTCGCCGGCGCCTTCCTCAAGGACTACCTGCTGCGGCTGGCGTTCCTCGACGGCTGGCGCGGCTTCGTGGTGGCGCAGACCGCGGCCAGCTACGCGCTGTACAAGCGCATGCGCTACTACGAGATGCAGATCAACCCGGCCTCGGTGGAGCAGGCGCGGGCGCAACTGCAACGGCACGATCTGGAGCACTGATGAGCAAGCACTATCTGCTGTACGGGTCCGAGCGTTATGCGCTGGCGATCCTGCGCCCGCTGCAGGCGGCGATCCGCGCGCGCGGCGACCAGGCGGCATGGTTCTTCGACGGCCCCGGCGCCGAGGATCTGAGCGCCGACGAGCGCCATCTGGCGACGGTGGAGGAGGTGCTGGCGTGGAATCCGTACGCGGTGATCACCTCCAGCAACGCGGTGCCGCATTTCTTCCCGGGGGTGAAGGTCGAGACCTTCCACGGCTTCGACGCCGGCAAGCCGCGGCACATCTACGTGCGCGGCTTCTTCGATCTGTACTGCACCACCGGCCCGCGCGACACCGCCGCGTTCGGCGCGCTGGCGCGCAAGCTCGGCCACTTCGCGGTCAAGGAGACCGGCTTCCCCAAGATCGACCCGTTCATGCGCGAGATCGGCGCGGAACTGGCGCCGGTGCGGCAGCCGCCGGTGATCCTGTACCACTCCACGTTCTCGCCGTCGTGGAGCGCGGCCGGCATCCTCTACGACGAGGTCGCGCGGCTCTCGCGCAGCGGCGAGTGGCGCTGGATCGTCACCTTCCATCCGAAGATGGACCCGGCGATGGTCGCCCGCTACCGCGCGCTGGAAAGCGAGTACCTGCGTTTCGCCGACAACGACAACATCCTGGAGCTGTTCCCGCAGGTGGACATGATGTGCTCGGACACCTCGTCCGCGCTCAACGAGTTCCTGCTCACCTACAAGCCGGTGGTGACCTTCAAGAACCGGCGTCCGGGGCCGCAGTTGATCGACATCGACGATCCGGCGCAGTTCGAGCCGGCGATCCGCCGCGCGCTGCAGCGGCCGCCGGAACTGATGGCGGCGATCCGCGAATTCGCCGATGGCCTGCATCCCTACCGCGACGGCCAGTCCAGCGAGCGCGTGCTGCAAGCGATCGACGACTTCGTCGCCGAGGGTGCGCGCAACCCGCGGCGCAAGCCGCTGAACCTGTGGCGCAAGCTGAAGATCCGCCGCCGCATCGGCTACTGGGGACGCGGCGCGCTGCGCTGACGCGCAGCGCCGCCGCGCGCGCTCACCAGCGCAGCCGTCGCTTCGCCAGCGCTGCGCCCAGTTGCTCGTACAGCGCCCGCGCCTGCGCGTCCGGCAGTAGCCGCACGCGCAGCGGCGGTTCGCCGTGGCGGGCGCCGGCGGTGTCCAGCCACAGCGTCGCGGTGCCGCAGCAGCGGTCCAGCGGCGAACGGCTCAGGTGCAGCGTCTGCAGCTTGTCCAGTTCGGCCAGCCGCCACCAGCGCCGCCACCAGCCGCCGCGCACCGCCACGTAGCGCGCATCCAGCGCGTAACCCATGCGCTGTGCCTGGCGCCAGGACTTGAATGCCGACCACGGCAGCCACAACAGCAGCAGCGCGGCCCAGGCGCCGAGGGTGGGCCACAGCCCCGCGCACAGCAGCGGCACCAGCAGCAGCGCCGGCAGCGACAGGCGCCACCAGTAGTGCGTAGCGATGCCGTGCCAGTGCGCCGGCGGCCAGGCGATCTGCGGCAGCAGCCGCTGCAGCAGCGCATCGCAGGCGGCCGGGGTGGCCAATGGCGCCAGTTCCGTCAGCGCGTGGTCGTGCCCGTGCCCGTGGTGCGACTGGATCACAGCCGTGTCGATGTGCAGGCTGCGCCGTCGCAGCAACCGCTGCAGCACGCTCTCGTGCAGGGTCCAGGCCTGGATCCGGCGCCGCGCCACGCTGCTGCGCAGCCGCGTCAGCAGGCCGCGCTCCACGGTCAGCCGGCGCTCGCTCTCGCTCAGCCGGAAGCCGTGGTACTGCACGATGGCCAGCCCCATCGACAAGGCGCGCATCAGCAGCAACAGCGTCGCCAGCATCATGGCGAAGGTCACCGCGCCCGCCATCCAGCCCAGTTGCAGGTGCGTGGCGTAGCCGAACAGTTGCCGCCCGTAGTGCTCGATCGCGTTGGAGATCATGCGCTCGGGGAACAGGTGGTAGGTGGCGCCGAACGCGGTGAGCAGCACCACCATGCCGCGGTTGGAGATCAGGCCCTGGCGCAGCACCTCGGTGGTGGGCAGCGCCAGCAGCAGTTCGCTGTCCGGCGCGGCAGCGGGTGCAGCGTCGGCATCGGTCGCGGCGATCGTGTCGGCGGCAGGCGCGCGGTGGCGGATCTGCTGTTCCAGCGCCAGCGCCTGGTCCAGCCGCAGCACCCGCATCTGCGCCTCGGGCTTGGTGCCGCCGGCCGACTCCAGCCGCACCTCGGCCACGCCGAACAGCCGGTGCAGCAGCGACTGGTGCACCACCACGTTGTGGATGCGCGCGAACGGGATCTCGCGCAGGCTGCGTTCCAGCCAGCCGCTGCGGATGCTCAGGCTGTCGTGGCCGATGCGGTACTGGTAGGTGAGATAGCGCAGCAGCGACACCGCCACCAGCCCGCTGCACACCGCCAGCATCACCAGGTGATCGGCGTGATCGCGGTGGCCGTCGCGGCTGCCGAACACCAGCAGCGCCAGCAACGGCAGCAGAAAGTGCCTGAGGTGCTGCAGCAGCACGAACAGCCACGACCACGGATGCAGGCGCCGCACCGGCGTGGTGTGTTCGGCGTCGGCCAGGCCGCTCACAGCGCGTCGTCGTCGTGGTCGAGCTGGTGCGCCAGGCGCTCGCGCAGGCGTTCGGCGTCGGCCTGATCCAGACCGGGCACGGCGACCGCGGTATGGCGGGTGCCTGCGGTGTGCACGACCAGGGTGGCCAGGCGCAGGGCGCGTTCCAGCGGGCCGCGGCGCAGGTCCAGGTGCTGCACGCGCGAGATCGGGACGTGCGTCTCGCTCTGCCACAGGCGCCCGCGGAACACGTCCAGGCCCTGGGCATTCAGCCGCCAGCGGATGCGCCGGTGGCGGACGAAGCCGACCCAGGCGCCGCACAGGCTGCCCACCGCCGCCGCCGCCGCGCCCAGGGCCAGCGCATGCAGGCTGTGCAGGCTGAGGCCGACGATGCCGGCGGCGACCACCAGGCTCAGCCCGAGCATGCAGCCGCCGCCGAGCGCGGCCAGCCAGGCGCCGCGCAACGGCACCGGTTGCCAGTCGGCCGGCGGCCAGTCCGCGGGCGCCGG
>NZ_NQYT01000088.1:0-17778 GCF_009192935.1 Xanthomonas sp. LMG 12461 | reverse complement strand
CGGTGGGGGCAGGGGCTGTGGTGGGCATGAGCATCGTGGCTGCCTTTCGCAGGACAAGGGGACCCCGACGCGGGCGCCGAAGCGTCCACGCAGCGAGACCGACAGAGAGGGCCGGGCGGTGGCCCGGGCGGATCAGGTGCTGGGGGCGGTCACGGCAACACTCCCGCTGGCCTGGATCGCGAAGGCGATGTCCTTGGCGGCCAGCAGCGTCGGCTGGAGGGCGGTCTCCAGCAGTTCGGCGTGGCTGGTGCGCACCGACGGCGCGGCGACACTGATCGCGCCGAGCGGATAGTCGTCCGCATCCAGCACCGGGACCGCCAGCACGCGCAGGCCCTCGGTCAGCATCGACTCCAGGATCACGTAGCGGTCGCGGCGGATGCTGTCGAAGGTGCGCCGGATCGTGGCGATCTCCGGCGTCTGCGCACCCTGCACGTCGACCCCGGTCACCCGCGTCACTTCTGCCGGCGCCAGGTGCGCCAGCATCGCCAGGCCGATCGCCGTACGGGTGCTGGGCACCGTGGTGCCGATGCGGATGTCCACGCCCAGGCGGGTGATGCCGGCGCGCACGCGCTCGATGTAGAGCACGTCGGGGCCTTGCAGCACCGCGAAGCTGGCCGCCTCGTTGACGTCGCTGACCAGCGTGCGCAGCAGCGGCCGCACCACGCTGCGCAGATCGCGGCGGGCGATGGCGTGGAAGCCGAGGTCGAGCACCTTCAGGGTCAGGCGGAAGCGGCGGCTCTCCGGCACGCGGTGCACGTAGCCCAGCTCGACCAGGGTGTTGAGCATGCGGAAGGTGGTGCCGGGATCGAGCCGGGCCAGGGCCGCGATCTGGCTCAGCGACAGTTCCTCGTGCTCGGACGAGAACGCCTCAAGCACGCGGAAGCCCTTGGCCAGCGACTGCACGGTGCTGCGCAGCTTCTTGTCCCCGGCCTCGTCGCCGTCGTCGGGCGCGGCGCTGGCCGCGCGCTGGGAAGTCGTCTTGATCATCTGCAGTTCCTGGAGGACCCGGGGGAATCGCCAGCTTGCTCGACCCGCCCGGTGATGTCGCTTGACAAGTGAATTTCGGATTGCGAAAATAATTTCGAAATTTCATGCCAAGACTCCGCCCGGGCGCTCGATGCGTCAAGTTGCGGCGCAACATGCGTGGGCGGTTCTCCCTGCGCGTCGACGATCCGTGGTTTCGAAACCTCCGAAAGACGCGTCATCGCCTGCTGGGAGTTGCGTAGGCTCAAGGCCATGCCGCGCCGGCGCGCGATGTCCGTGCTTGGGGCGGCGCCTATCGCGAGGCGGGTGGCGTCGCGTCTGTATCGCCAGGTAGACGAACGCGGCCGTGCGCGGCGATGTCAGCCGTGCTGGCAGACAGCGGCATGGCGGCATCGATACCGTGATGCATGGCTCGAACGACCCGACAGACGCCGCCCCCGCCGGCGCAGACATGGTGGCAAGCACTCTCGTTCAAGCGCACCGCCGCCGAGGTCTCGGCGGTGCTGGTGGTGATCGGCGCGACCTACGGCTTCGTGCAGTACGTGGAGGTCAAGCCGCTGCAGCGGCAGCTGGCCGAGGCGCAGGCCGGTGCCTGCGACGCCAAGGCCGCGGCGATGTCGCTGATGCTGAGTCTGTTGCCGGGCGAGAGCCGCACCCTCTTCGATGGCGCGCTGACCATCGCCAATCTCACGCCAGCGCAGGACGATGCCAAGGTGCGGCTGCGGATCGCGCCGCTGGGTGCGGCCGCGGTCGACAAGCTCCAGCCGGTGCCGGGAGACCGCTTTCTGGTGCAAGTGCCGGGCCGTGGCCGCTATGCGGTCTACCTGCGTTCCAGCAGCGCGCAGTTCGTGGAGCTGTCGATCCTGCGGCAACCGTGAGCCGGTCGCTGGCGCCGGCACGCCATTCAAGAAATCCCGCGCATGGCCGCCATTGCGGATAGCGGAGCCGTTTCGCCGAAGCGGCCGTCCCTCGGGGGAACGCGCATGCTGTCCTTGCCACGTTTGCTGGGCCGCCACCTGGCCAAGTTCCTGTCCAAGCCGCGCCGCCATGGCTCGCAACTGCCGACCAGCCCGCCGCAGCTGTTGCGTGCCACGCTACGCAAGGGCGACGTGCTGCTGGTCGAGGGCAACAGCCGCTTCTCCACCGCCATCAAGTACCTGAGCCAGTCCACCTGGTCGCACGCGGCGCTGTACATCGGCGACCACGTGGCCGCGCTTCCCGGCGAGGAGGCGCCGCTGTTCTGCGATGTCGACATCAACGTCGGCGTGCGCCTGGTGGGATTGAGCGAGTTCGCCGGCCTGCACACCCGCATCTGCCGTCCGGTCGGGTTGAGCGCGCAGGAGATCGAGACCGTGGTGGAGTACATGGTCTCGCGGGTCGGCAACAGCTACGACCTGAAGAACATCTTCGACCTGGCGCGCTACCTGATCCGCACGCCGCCGCTGCCGTCGTCGGTGAAGCGGCGCTTCCTGGAACTGGGCAGCGGCGAGCCGACCCGGGCGATCTGCTCGACGTTGCTGGCGCAGGCGTTCGGCGCGATCCGCTATCCCATCCTGCCGGAAATCGACCAGGCGCCGCCGACGGGAAGCGATGCGGGAGAAGACGCGGAGATCCTGCATCCGCGCCATCACAGCCTGACGCTGCCGCGCGATTTCGACGTCTCGCCGTACTTCAACGTGGTCAAGCCGCGCTTGCAGCAGGGCTTCGATTTCCATCGCCTGGTGTGGGAGCCGCACGCCGCCGGCGTGCCGTCCGCGAGCGCGCCGATGGATGCCGCACTGGCCTGACGGAAGCCGGCTGCAGCGTGAAACTGTGGTGCGCGTTGCTCTGGCGAAGCACTTCGCAGTTCAAGTTCGAGCGCGCGCTGGCCGATACAAAATTCCGTTCTCTGCTTTCTACGCCATGAATCCCATCCAATTTCTGCGCCGCCATATCGCCAATCTGCCCATGGCGCGCAAGTTCATCGTGCTGTGCGCGCTGATCGCGCTCGGCGTGATCCTGCTCGCCGTTGCCGCGGCGCGCCTGCAATATCTCAACCTGATCGATGCGCGCAAGCAAAGCGTCAAGACCCAGGTCGACATGGGCCTGAGCGTGATGCAGCACTACGCCGATCTGGCCAAGCGCGGCGAGATGACGCAGGCGCAGGCGCAGGCAGCGGCCAAGGGCGCGCTGGCCGACATGAAGACCAACGGCGGCGTGGACTACTTCTTCATCGTCGACCCGCAGATGCGCATCGTCATGCATCCCAAGCGCGCGGTCGGCACCGACATGAGCGGCTACAGGAGCGATGCCGGCGAGTACGTGTACCGCGACATCCAGACGGCGGTGCGCAGTGGCGACGGTTTCAGCTACTACACCGCGCCCAAGCCCGGCAAGTCGGTGCAGCTGCCGAAGATCAGCTACGCCGCGCTGTACCCGCAGTGGAACTGGGTGCTGGCGATGGGCGTGTATGCCGAGGACATCCAGGCCCAGGCGATGGGCTTCACCAAGATCCTCACCGTGATCGGTGGTGGCCTGGTGGCGCTGGTCGTGGGCCTGTGCTGGCTGATCGCCGGCGCCATCGTCGCGCCGCTGCGCGGCGCCACGCGGACGGCCGAGGCGATCGCCTCGGGCCGTTTCGACAATCCGATCAAGGTCGAGTCGCGCGACGAGACCGGGCAGTTGATGACCAGCATGCAGCAGATGCAGACCCAGCTGCAGCGCTTCAACGGCGAGATGCAGACCCTGGTGCGGCTGCAGCAGGGCGAGGACATCAGCCATCGCATGCCGGAGGACTTCCCCGGCGACTACGGCACGCTCGCACACGGCATGAACACCGCGCTGTTCGAACATCTGGACGCGATCGTCGAGGCGATGGCGATCATGGACGAGTACGGCCGCGGCGACCTGCGCCGCGACATGCGCCGGCTGCCGGGACAGCGCGCCGCGCTGCACGAGGCGCTGGACGTGGTCAAGGCCAACCTGTCGGCGGTCAACGGCGACATCGCGCGGCTGGCCGACGCGGCCGCCCGCGGCGACTTCACTGCACGTGGCGACGAAGCGCGCTACGCGTTCGCGTTCAAGGAAATGGTGGAAGCGCTGAACCGGCTGATGCGCCAGGCCGACAGCGGCCTGGCCGACGTCGGCCGGATCATGGGGGCGATCGCCGATGGCGACCTGTCGCAGCGCGTGGACGTACGCTACGAAGGCGCATTCGGCAAGCTCGCCGACGCCGCCAACCGCACCGCCGAGCAACTGACCGGCATCGTGCAGGGCATCCAGCGCGCGGTCGGCTCGATCAACACCGCCGCCAGCGAGATCGCCAGCGGCAACAGCGACCTGTCGGTGCGCACCGAGCAGCAGGCGGCCAGTCTGGAAGAAACCGCCGCCTCGATGGAGGAGCTGACGTCCACCGTGAAGCAGAACGCCGACAGCGCGCGCCAGGCCAACCAGCTGGTGCTGAGCACCGGCGAGGTGGCCGAGCACGGCGGCCGCGCCGTGGAGGAAGTGGTGGCGACCATGGCCTCGATCAGCGCCGCGTCCGCGCGCATCGCCGACATCATCGGCGTGATCGACGGCATCGCCTTCCAGACCAACATCCTCGCGCTCAATGCGGCGGTGGAAGCGGCGCGCGCCGGCGAACAGGGCCGCGGCTTCGCCGTGGTGGCCTCGGAAGTGCGCACGCTGGCGCAGCGTTCGGCGGCGGCGGCCAAGGAGATCAAGACCCTGATCTCCGACTCGGTGCAGGAAGTGGAGCAGGGCTCGACCCTGGTCAACCGCGCCGGCACCACCATGACCGAGGTGGTCGCCTCGGTGAAGCGGGTCACCGACATCATGGCCGAGATCTCCGCGGCCAGCGCCGAGCAGAGCGCGGGCATCGACCAGGTCAGCAAGACGGTGATGCAGCTGGACGAGGGCACCCAGCAGAACGCGGCATTGGTGGAAGAAGCCAGCGCGGCGGCCAAGAGCATGGAAGATCAGGCGGCGGAACTGGCACGCGCGGTGGCGGTGTTCCGCCTCGCCGGCGGTGCCGCCATCAGCGTGGCACCGGCCCCCGCGGCCAGGCCGCAGCCGGCCAGGTCGGCAGTGCGGGCTGTCGCCGTCGCCACCAAGCCCAAGCCGACGGTCCCGGTGCGGCAAGTGGTGGCCAAGCCACGCCCGATCCAGGGCGTGCCGGCGGACAGCGCGGAGTGGGAAGAGTTCTGAGCCAGTGCGGCGTGGTGGCGCCTGCCGCCACGCCGTGTTCGCCCAGTCGTTGCATTCCAGGGGCTGGCGAACGCGCGATGAGGTCATGCATCTCGCTGGGGCTGGCAATCCAAGCCGGTGCATGCGCCGCACCGGCAGACCGGCGACTGAACGGGGGCTGCCGCGAAAGAGGCGATCACAGCCCATGCTCTCTCGCACGAACGCCGCGATGCTTGCGCATCGCGGCGTTCGTGCGAGGGGGCCTGCAATGGCGCGTTAGCGTGCCACGCTGCCCTTGGTCGAACCGGCACCCGGGCCGGCGCCCAGGTCGGCACCGGTGGTCGGGTCGCTGTCCGGCTTCGACAGCGTACGCGCCGCCAGCGCCTGCACTGCGCTCTGTTCCAGTTCGCTCAGGCCCACGCTGGGCATCCCGCTGCCGCCATCCACCGCCACCTGGCGATTGCGGTTGGCAATGGACTCCCATTGGCTGCCGCTGTTCCAGGGCCCCTGCATGTCGCCGTCGCCCTGCGACATGTCGTGGTAGCGGTCGGTGAAGGCCGGATCGCCCGGCAGTTTGCCTGGCGGGAAGTTCGGCTCGATCGCGTATAGCGCCTTCTCGAAGGATTTCTGGTGCGCCACCTCGCGGGTCATCAGGAAGGTCAGTGCATCGACGATGCCCGTATCGTCGGTGACGTTGATCAGGCGCTCATACACGATCCTGGCGCGCGCTTCGGCGGCGATGTTGGAGCGCAGGTCGGCCGTCGGCTCGCCGATGCTGTCCACGTAGGCCGCGCTCCACGGCACGCCACTTGAATTGACCAGCGCCGGGCCGCCGCCGTAGAGAATCTGCTGGGTCTGGCTGGTGTTGTTGTTGCGGGTGAGGTTGCGCATGTCCTCGACCTCGGCCATGCCTTCGGACAGCACGGCCTTCGGCCCCTGATTGAGCATGGCGATGATCGAGCCGATGATTTCCAGGTGGCTGAGCTCCTCGGTGGCGATGTCGTACAGCAGATCCTTGCGGCCGGGATCGACCTCGCCGATGGCCTGGGTGAAGTAGCGCATCGCCGCGGCGAGCTCGCCTTGCGGGCCGCCGAACTGTTCCAGCATCAGCGAGGCCAGCGCCGGATCGGGTTGTGCCACGCGGACCGTGTACATCAGCCGCTTGTTGTGCATGAACATGGGGTTCTCCTGGAGTGCCGCCCGAACGTCGTGACGACGCAATGGCGCGACCGAGGGCCGCGCGTGGGGGATAGGCGTCTGGGACGCCGCGACCCGCGCTGGCGGGCCGCGGCCGGGGCGGTCAGGCCGCCTTGCGCTTGCGTGCCGCTTCTTCGTTGCCGCCCTGCTCGGCCAGCAGGGTCAGCTTCTCGTCGGTGGACTTCTCTTCATTGAGCGTTTCCAGCAGCAGGCTCAACGCATCGTCCATGCCCAGCTGCTTGGCCATGGCGGCGAGCGTGCCGTAGGACGCGATCTCGTAATGCTCGACCTTCTGCGCGCCACCGATCAGCGCGGCATCGCGCACCGGGCCAGCCTCGATCGACTCGATCACTTCCTTGCCTTCTTCCACCAGGCCTTCCATGGCGGCGCACTTGATCCGCTTCAGGCGCAGGTTGCCTTTCTCGACGATCTGGTCGATGCGTTCGATCTGCCCCTGGGTTTCTTCCAGGTGCGCCTCGAACGCCGCGCGCAGCGCCGGGTTGGTGGCGGCGCGCGCCAGGCGCGGCAATGCCTTGGTCAGCTGCTTCTCGGCGCTGTAGATGTCCGACAGCTCATGGATGAACAATTCGTCGATGGTCTTGACGGCCATTGGGAGTCTCCGGTCGGTGATGGATGGTGGTGCTGCTGTGGGGGAATACGCGCGCGTCGTGTCGTGTGCGACGGCGCTCAGTGCTTGGCGGTTTCGCCTTCGGTGCGCTCGCGCTTCAGGAACGCCAGGATCGTGGCTTCCTGGTGCTCGATCAGCCACTCGGCCATGGCGATTTCCTGGTCGAGGATGGCGGCGCAGATGTCGGCGATCTCGGTCTGCCCGGCTTCCTTGGCGGCGATCACCAGGGAACGGTAGCTGGCGATCTCCATATGCTCGAAGGCGTAGCTCACGCCCAGGCTCTTGGCCACCTCGTCGCTCATCATCGAATTGCCGGCGGCGTGCACCGAGGCCATCACGCTGGCGACGGTGCCCTTGATCGTCGGGATCGAGCCGTCCAGGATCTCGATGCAGCGCTTGACCTGTTCGGATTGATCGCGGGTTTCGTTGACGTGCTGCTCGATGCGCGCCTTCAGCTGCGGGTAGTGCTCCAGGCGGCCGGCGGTGGCAGTGAGCATGGTGTTGGCCTCCTGCTCCATGGCGTAGGCGTCCTGCAGCCACTTCAACAAGCGTTCGGTGTTGCTTCGGGTCATGGATATCGCTCCAGATGGTGTGCGCGACGCACCTGCATCGCATCGCGCGTCCGTGTGTTTTTCCCCTGTGCGATCAACCTAGGCTCACCGCCGTTAGAGCAGTTGCAGCGCAGAGTGAATGCCGTGCGAGATGCAGTGTGAGGAGATGTACACGGTGGCGATACGCGTGACGCGCGGGTGCTGCATGTCTTTTGCGCTCGCGCTCTTAGGCGGCTTCAGCCGCGACAGGTATTCCCATGAAGGCCTGTCGCGGCTGAAGCCGCTCCTAAAGAGGGGAGTGCGCTGGATCTGTGGCCTGCTAACGAGACAGCAGCAGGCGATGCGTGTGCTTGCGTGAGGATCACAGCGACAACATCAGGGGAAAGCCTCTCGCGGCCAGAGCCGCACCTACAGCGCCGCAAGCCCGCAGCGCTTTTCCCATTCCCGATTCCCCACTTACGATTCCCGGCCTTACAGCGTCACCGCGCCACCCGAGATGGTCAGCAACGTGCCCGACGTATAGCTCGAGGTATCCGCAGCCAACAGCACATAGGCCGAGGCCAGTTCCGCCGGCTGGCCAGGACGGCCGAACGGCGTCTGCTCGCCGAAGGTGCGCACCGATTCCTCATCCATGCCGGTGGGGATGAACGGCGTCCAGATCGGACCCGGCAGCACCGCGTTGACGCGGATCTTCTTCTCGGCGAGCAGGCCGGCCAAACCGATGGTCAGGTTGGCCAGCGCGCCCTTGGTGGCCGAGTACGGCAGGATGTTGGGCGTGGGCTTCTTCGAGTTCACCGAGGCGGTATTGATGATCGAGCCGCCCTCGGGCATGTGCGGCAGCGCCAGCCGCACCAGGTGGAACGGCGCATGCACGTTGGTGGCGAAGGTTTTCTCCCATTCGTCGAGGGTGATCTCGTCGAAGCTGTGGAAATAGCGCTGGTAGGCCGCGTTGTTGACCAGTACGTCGAGGCCGCCGAAGGCGTCGGTCACGGTCTTGATCAACGCCTCGGCCTGCGCGCGGTCGCTGATGTCGCAGGGATGCAGCAGCACGCGCACGCCGGCATCCTCCACCAGCTTGGCAATGCGTTCGGCGTCGTCCTGCTCGTCGGGCAGGTAGGCGATGGCGACGTCGGCGCCCTCGCGCGCATAGGCGATCGCCACCGCGGCGCCGATGCCGCTGTCGCCGCCGGTGATCAGGGTGCGCTTGCCCTGCAGCAGGCCGTGGCCGACATAGCTGTCTTCACCGTGATCCGGTTTCGGATCCATGGCCTGGGTCTTGCCGGGAAAGGATTGCTGCTGCGCCTTGAACGGCGGCGACGGATAGTTTGGAACGGCCATGTGCATGCCTCGTTGGGGGAGTGTCCAACGAGGGTGGGCAGGCGCAGGTAAAGCCGGGGCCAAGACCATGTCGGCGGCATGTCACGATGCGGGCAAGCGCCCGTGCCGGTCACTGTCTGCGTGAGCGCCGCTGCGGCGCCGCGAACTCAGCCGGCGGCGAGCGTGCGCGCGCCGACGATGATCATGCGCAGCATCGCGGTGATCTGCCGGATCAGTTCCGGATCCTTCTCCGGCGGCAGGTCCATCGCGGTGGCGCCCATCGCGAACACCAGCCGGGTGATCGCCTTGGAGACCAGCGCTGGTTCGTGCAGCGGCGCGCCTTCCAGCGCGGCCAGGCGGATCAGGTCCACCCGCAGTTCGTCCTCGAAATAGTTCAGCTCGCGGTCCACTGCATGTTTGAACGCGTCCGAGCCGACCGTGCCCTCGCGTAACAGGACGTGCAGCAGCTTGTCGTCGGCGCGCAACTGTTCCATGAAAGTCTCAACGGAACTGAGGATGATGCTGCGGCGATTGCCGGCGGCACGCTGCCGCGCCTGGCCGATGATGGTGCGCAGCGAGCTGCCGGCCAGGTCGATCAGCGCCACCGCCAGCTCGTCCATGTCGCGGAACTGGCGGTAGAAGCTGTTGGGGGCGATGCCGGCTTCGCGGGTCACCTCGCGCAGGCTCAGCGTGGACACGCTGCGGTGCGGCCCGATCAGCTTCAGCGCCGCGGCCAGCAGGTCCTCGCGCGAGATCGCACCCTTGCGGGCGTTCGGCGTGTCCGCGGACGGGGGAGGGGAGAGCGTCGTCATGGGCAGACCGGGCCAGGCAATGGGGGATGATAACGCCATTGCTGAATGCACAACTGTATAGACATCTGTATCTTCATCTGTATAGTGGACCCCATGAACGCTGTCCGCCGTCCCGCCAAGCTCCGTCCCGCCGCCCGCGCCCTGCGCGCCTGGGTCAAGCCGGACGTGTTCGATTTCTGGTCCACCCGCCTGCACCCGCTGTGGACCTGGCAGAGCCCACGTGCGCGCCTGGTGCAGCGCGAGGCCGCCAGCAGCGATGCGGTGACCCTGGTGCTGCAGCCCAACCGCCACTGGCGCGGCCTGCGTGCCGGCCAGCACGTGGAACTGGGCGTGGAGATCGACGGCCGCCGGCTGCTGCGCAGCTACAGCCCCACGCCGTTGCCGGGCGGGCGCCTGGCGATCACGGTCAAGACTGTCGACGGCGGCCGGGTCAGCCAGTACCTGGCCGGCGCCGCGCGCATCGGCGAGGTGTTCGAACTCGGCCAGGCCTACGGCGAGATGGTGCTGCCGACCGCGCCGCACGGCCGCTGGCTGCTGCTGGCCGCCGGCAGCGGCATCACCCCGATGCGCGCGCTGCTGCGGCAACTGGCCGATGCAGGCATGCCGGCCGACGTCGACCTGCTGTACTGGGCGCGGCGCCACGACCAGGTCTGCTTCCGCGAGGAACTGCAGGCGCTGGCCGCGGCGCATCCGCGTTTCCGCCTGCACCTGGCCATCACCGGCGAGGGCGAAACGCCGGCGCCGCGCGTGGACACGCTGCCGCTGGATACCCTGGGCGACCTGGGGCAGGCGCAGGTGCTGGCCTGCGGCCCGGGCGGCTTCGTGCAGGCGGCGCGCGCGCGCCTGCAGCACCGCGTGGCCCGCTTCCAGGCCGAAGCGTTCAGCCCGCCGCCGGCCCCGGCCGATGTCGAACAGGGCACCGTGGCGGTGACCCTGGCGCGCAGCGGCCGCGTGCTGCAGCTGCCGCGCGGCCAGTCGCTGCTCACCGCGCTGGAAGCCGAAGGCCTGCGTCCCAAGCACGGCTGCCGCATGGGCATCTGCAACAGCTGCGCCTGCGGCAAGCAGGCCGGCATCACCCGTGATCTGCTCAGCGGCGCGCACGCCGCCGAACCCGGTTCGCTGAAGCTGTGCGTCAACAGCGCCAGCAGCGACCTGACCCTGGACCTCTGAAGGACTTCCCCATGGCGGCTCCCCGCAACCGCGCACTCACCCCGGCCGAACTGCAGGCCTTCGGCGACGAACTGGACGCGCTGCGCATGCGCACCCTGGCCGACCTGGGCGCGCGCGACGCGCGCTACATCCGCCGCATCGTCGCCGCGGTGCGCTACACCGGCGTGGCCGGCCGCGCGCTGCTGTTCCTCGGCGCGTTCGTGCACAGCGTGCTGGTGCCGGCGTGGATCGCCGGCGTGCTGCTGCTGACCCTGTCCAAGATCCTGGAG
Organism: Xanthomonas sp. LMG 12461; assembly: GCF_009192935.1. Classification (NCBI taxonomy): domain Bacteria; kingdom Pseudomonadati; phylum Pseudomonadota; class Gammaproteobacteria; order Lysobacterales; family Lysobacteraceae; genus Xanthomonas; species Xanthomonas sp. LMG 12461. The sequence continues at coordinate 6,686 of NZ_NQYT01000088.1, read as the reverse complement.
AACATGGAGCTGGGCCACAACGTGATGCACGGCCAGTACGACTGGATGGGCGATGCGCACCTGAACGGCAACACCTACGAGTGGGACATCGTCGCCACCGGCGACAACTGGCGCAAGACGCACAACTTCAAGCACCACACCTACACCAACGTGCGCGGCATGGACGACGACATCGGCTATGGCCTGCTGCGGATCTTCCCCGAGCAGCGCTGGCGCCCGTTCTACCTGGCGCAGCCGTTCATCGCGGTGGTGTTCGCGCTGCTGTTCGAATGGGGCGTGGCGATTCAGGACCTGCGCCTGGGCCGCTGGCTGGCCGGCAAGATGAAGCGCGGCGAATTGAAGCGGACGTTCCTGCCGGTCGGGCGCAAGATGGGCCGGCAGATCTTCAAGGACTACATCTTGTTCCCGGCGCTGGCCGGCCCGTTCTTCCTGCCGGTGCTGCTGGGCAACCTGGCCGCCAACGTGCTGCGCAGCATCTGGACCTTCGTGATCATCTTCTGCGGCCACTTCACCGCCGACGCCGAGACCTTCCCCAAGGAGTCGATCAAGAACGAGTCGCGCGGCCATTGGTACCTGCGGCAACTGCGCGGTTCGTCCAACCTGGCCGGCGGCAAGCTGCTGAACGTGCTGTCGGGCAACCTCAGCCACCAGATCGAGCACCATTTCTTCCCGGACGTGCCGGCCAACCGCTATGCGGCGCTGGCGGTGCAGGTGCGCGAGATCTGCGCGCGCTACGGCCAGCACTACAACACCGGCTCGCTGCCCAAGCAGTTCGGCCAGGTGGTGTGGCGGATCCTGCGCCACGCCTTCCCGAGCCGGCCGCGCCCGGTGCGGGCGCTGCAGCCGGCGACGCAACAGGCAGGCTGAGCCTCGCGCACAGGTCAAGCAAAAAGGCGGGGGCGACCCCGCCTTTTTCATTGGCCCGGCGCTGGCGCGATATGCACGCCTCGCTCACGGGAGGCTGTCGATCATCCTTAGCCGCCTGCAGACGCTGGCGGCGGTGCAGGCGTCTGCCGTCGAGCGAGGGCCTGCGATGAAACCTGCCAAGCTGTTCAACGTCGTCGCCAAGAAGGCGTCGTATGCTGCCGGCACGCCCTGGACCTTCTGCATCGCGCTATGCATCGTGCTGGTGTGGGGCCTCAGCGGCCCGGTGTTCGGCTTCAACGACACCTGGCAACTGGTCATCAACACCGGCACCACCATCATCACCTTCCTGATGGTGTTCCTGATCCAGCACACCCAGAACGCCGACACCGCGGCGATGCAGATCAAGCTCGACGAGCTGATCCGGGTCAGCGCCAAGGCCAACAACGAGCTGCTGGATCTGGAAGAGCTGGACGAGAAGCGGCTGGAAGAGATCCGCAAGCAATACGAGGAACTGGCGCGCAAGGCCGGGGAAGAACTGCGTGCGCGCAATGCGCGCCACGGCGATGGCCGCGAGACCCACGATCGCCCCAAAGGTTGAGCTGACGCCCGCGCCCTGCGGACGGCGGAAGCAGCGTGTCGGCGGTAAGCGCGCGACACGCTGCTGCGCGTTGCAGGGATCAGGCCGGCACGGCGCCGTCCGGATCGTCTGTGGTCGCAGTCGTCGACGCGCGCTCGGCGCCCTGCAGGGTGTCGCCATGCGGCGGCGTGGCCCGGCCGTCATCCAGTTCGGCTGGTGGCATGGGCGAGGCCGCGTCGGCCATGGTGGTGTGGGTGTTGCGGCGATAGGCGCGGATGGCGGCGAAGGCCGTGCCGGCCAGCGCGAGTTTCCAGAGTAGACCGGACATCGCAGGGCTCCAATGTGGAAGGAGCGGCCAGCGTCGGCCAGCACGGGTGGCGCAGGCGTGCAGGTCACGTGCGTGCGGCGTGGTCGCGCCGGTCGGCATCGCAGTCGCCGCTCGCGCGGCCTTCATCGCAACTTGCATGCCGGCTAACGTGCGCCGGCCTAGCGTGATCCGCTCACACGCTTCTGCAGGAGATCGTCATGGCGCAGCGCACTTCACCTCCCACCGGCACGCACGATGTCCGCCAGGCCGCCTACCGCGGCACGCAGGGCGATGTGTCCGCCGACAGCGGCGTGCCGCCGCGCGGCCGCGACCGCGGCGTGCCGTCGCAGCCCATGCCGTCGCCGCACGCACGGACACCGCAGGATCACGGCGAAGACCGCAGCGGGCGCAGCCAGCCCAACCTCGGCCAGGCCGGCACCTACGGCGCCACCGGCGAGCATGCCGGCGGCGCGCATGGCAAGGCCGCCACGCCGGGTGGCTACCACGAGGACGATGGCGATGCGGCACACGATGCTGCCGCTGCACGCGGCGAAGACTAGCCGCACCGTGCGCTGAACATGGGGGCGGCAGGCGTGGGCGTGCATCCGCTGCGCCACGCGTCGGTAACGCACGCGGTGCGACCATGCCGCTCCCCACCCGGAGATCAGCACGTATGTCCAAGCAGACCATGGCTCGCCTGCTCGCCGAAACCCTGCACAGCGCGGGCGTGGAGCGGATCTGGGGCGTGACCGGCGACAGCCTCAACGGCTTGACCGACGCGCTGCGGCAGATGGACAGCATCGAGTGGATGCACGTGCGCCACGAGGAAGTGGCCGCCTTCGCTGCCGGCGCCGAAGCCGCGGTGAGCGGCAAGCTGGCGGTGTGCGCCGGCAGTTGCGGGCCGGGCAACCTGCATCTGATCAACGGCCTGTTCGATTGCCACCGCAGTCATCAACCGGTGCTGGCCATCGCCGCGCACATCCCGTCCTCGGAGATCGGCCTGAGCTATTTCCAGGAGACGCATCCGCAGGAGCTGTTCCGCGAGTGCAGCCACTACGTCGAACTGGTGACCAACCCGGCGCAGATGCCGGAAGTGCTGCAGCGGGCGATGCGCACCGCGATCCTGCGCCGCGGCGTGGCGGTGGTGGTGATCCCCGGCGACGTCGCCCTGCAGGAAATGCCCAAGGGCACGCCGACGACGTGGCCGGCGCTGGCCGCGCCGCGCATCCTGCCGGCCGACGCCGACGTGGCGAAGCTGGCCGATCTGCTGCAGGCGAGCAAGGCCACCACCTTGCTGTGCGGCAGCGGCTGTGCCGGCGCGCACGACGAGGTGGTGGCGCTGGCCGACGCGCTCGGCGCGCCGATCGTGCACGCGCTGCGCGGCAAGGAACATGTGGAGTGGGACAACCCGTTCGACGTCGGCATGACCGGCCTGATCGGCTTCAGTTCCGGCTACCAGGCCATGCTCAACTGCGACACGCTGCTGATGCTCGGCACCGATTTCCCGTACCGGCAGTTCTATCCCAAGGACGCCACCATCGTGCAGGTCGACAACGACCCGGCCGCGCTGGGGCGGCGCACGCCGCTGCAACTGGGCATCGCCGCCGACGTGCGCGAGACCATCGCCGCGCTGCTGCCGCGCCTGCAGCGTCGCGAGGACCGCGGCTTCCTGGAGAAGTCGCTGGCTCACTACCGCAAGGCGCGCGAGGGCCTGGACGACCTGGCCGTGGCCTCGGCCCCCGGCGAGCCGTTGCATCCGCAGTTCGTCACGCGCATGGTCGATGCGCTGGCCGACGCCGATGCGATCTTCACCTGCGACGTCGGCACGCCGACGGTGTGGGCGGCGCGCTACCTGACCATGAACGGCCAGCGCCGCCTGCTCGGCTCGTTCAACCACGGCTCGATGGCCAATGCGATGCCGCAGGCGTTGGGCGCGCAGGCGCAGTTCCCGCGCCGGCAGGTGATCTCGCTGTCCGGCGATGGCGGTTTCACCATGTTGATGGGCGACTTCATCACCCTGGCCCAGCTCGGCCTGCCGGTGAAGGTGGTGGTCTACAACAACGGCTCGCTCGGCTTCGTGGCGATGGAAATGAAGTCGGCCGGCTACCTGGATACCGGCACCGACCTGAGCAATCCGGACTTCGCGGCGATGAGCAACGCCATGGGCATCCTGGGTCTGCGCGTGGACGAGTCGGCGCAACTGGAGCCGGCCCTGCGCGAGGCGTTCGCGCATCCCGGCCCGGCGCTGGTGGACGTGCGCGTGGCCAGCCAGGAGTTGGCGATCCCGCCGGCGGTCAAGCTGGAACAGGCCAAGGGCATGGGCCTGTACCTGCTGCGCGCGGTGATGAGCGGACGCGGCGACGAGGTGCTGGAACTGGTCAAGACCAACCTGCGCTGAGTCGCCGCAGGCACCGCGGCGCGGTTACGATCGCCGCGGTTCGCCCCGCCTCTTCCGTTGCGCCCAAGGACGTCCATGCCCCGTTCGCTGTTGCGGCAACTGCTGCTGATCTGGATCGTCATCGTCGCCGCCTGCGTGGGCATGGCGGTGGTGCTGGTCGGGCTGTACCGGCACAGCGAGGGCGTGCGCAGCGAACGTGCGCAGACCGGGTTGCGCGAGGTGTGCACGCGCATGGTGCAGCGCTACAACGGCGCCAGCGCCGCTGCCCACGGCAGCGACGGCACCGGCCTGGCGGCGGTGGTCTCGCAGCTGGTGCTGGCCGATGCCGCCGGCGTGGAAGGCGGCTTCTGGGACCGCCAGCGCGGCTTCGTCGCCTATGCCTATCCCACCTACGACGGGACCGAGCACAAGACCGACGTGCCCTCGGCCGAGCGCAACGTCATCGTGTCCACCGCGCAGCGCGGAGTGGAGGCGCAGCACCCGGTCGACTACCGCCGCGACGGGCAACGCGAGAGCCTGCTGATCGCGGCCTGCCCGCTGGACCGCAATGCCGCGGCCTGGGCCATGACCCGCGTGGCCTCCAGCGACGCCGCCGCCAGCCTGCCGCTGGCGTTGGGCATGGCGCTGATCCTGGCGCTGGTGGTGGTGTCGGCGCTGGCGCTGGGCTGGGTGGTGCGGCGCTGGAGCCAGCGCCTGCAGGGCATCCAGCAGGCGCTGGCGACGCCGGCGGAGGTACCGCAGATCCCGCGCACCGGCGCGCCGGAACTGGACCGGCTCGGTGCCGCGGTCACCGACTACGCGCAGCGCAACGCGCAGGCCCTGGCCGAGACCCGCCGGCTCGGCGAGGAGCTGTCGCGGCACGAACGCCTGGCCGCGCTGGGGCGCATGACCGCGACCGTGGCGCACGAAATCCGCAACCCGATCGCGACCCTGCGCCTGGCGCTGGAAAACCAGATCGCCGCGCACGCGGACGGCGCCGACGACGCCCAGGCGCAACTGATGCTGGCGCAGATCCAGCGCCTGGACGGCGTGGTGGAAAGCCTGCTCGGCATGGTTCAGCCGATCCGCCTGCACCGGCAGACGGTGGCGCTGCAACCGTGGCTGCAGGCGCTGCTGGACCCGGCCGACTGGGACGGGCAGACGCCGCCGATCTCGCTGCGCCTGCAAGCGGCGCCAGCGCAGTGGATGCTGGATCCGCAGCAGGCCGCGCGCGCCCTGCACAACCTGCTGCGCAATGCGCTGCAGCACGCCGCTCCCGGCACCGAGGTCACGTTGGCGGCGCAGGCCGAGAACGACTTGCTGCACCTGCGCGTGCGCAACCAGGGCGAGCCGGTGCCGGCGCCGGTGGCCGCGCATCTGTTCGAACCGTTCGCCAGCGGCCGCAGCGACGGCAACGGCCTGGGCCTGGCGCTGGTGCGCGAGATCGCCCGCGCCCATGGCGGCGAGGCGCACTACGCGCATCGCGACGGCATCACCGAGTTCAGTCTGGAGCTGCCATGGCGCGCATCCTGATCATCGACGACGACCTGGCCTTCCTCAGCACACTGCAGGCCACGCTGCGCTCGTTCGGCCACGACGTCGTGGCCGTGGCCGACCCGCGCGAGGGCCTGGCGCGCCTGGGCGAGGGTGGGCTCGACTTGGCCTTCGTCGATTTCCGCATGCCCGGCATGGACGGCATCGCACTGATGCGTGCGCGCCAGGACGATGCGCTGGCCATGCGCGTGCCGCTGGTGATGCTCACCGCGCATGCCTCCAGCGGCAACACCATCGAGGCGATGAAGCTCGGCGCCTTCGATCACCTGGTCAAGCCGGTGGGTCGCGCCGATATCGCCGAGGTGGTCGAGCGCGCCCTGCGCAGCCGCGGCGACGCCGCGCCGGACGCCGCAGCGGCGATGCCGGCCGAGGAAGACGACGCGCTGCTCGGCCACAGCGCGGCGATGCGCACCGTGCACAAGCGCATCGGCCTGGCCGCCGCGTCCGACCTGCCGGTGCTGATCACCGGCGAAACCGGCACCGGCAAGGAACTGGCGGCGCGCGCGCTGCACCGTGCCAGCGCCCGTGCCGCTCAGCCGTTTGTGGCGATCAATTGCGCGGCGATTCCCGCCGAGCTGATGGAGAGCGAGCTGTTCGGCTACCGCAAGGGCGCGTTCTCCGGCGCGGTGAGCGACCGCAACGGCCTGATCCGCGACGCCGATGGCGGCACCCTGTTTCTCGACGAGATCGGCGACATGCCCTTGCCGATGCAGGCCAAGCTGCTGCGTTTCCTGCAGGAAGGCGAGGTCTCGCCGCTGGGCGGGCGCGGCGCGCAGAAGGTGGATGTGCGGGTGATCGCCGCCACCCACCGCGATCTGCTGCAGGCGGTGGACGCCGGGCGCTTCCGCAGCGACCTGCGCTATCGGCTCAACGTGGTGCCGATCGAACTGCCGCCGCTGCGCGAGCGCGGCGACGACATCCTGCTGCTCGCCCAGCACTTCCTCGCCGCCGGCGCCAGCACCCCGCAGACCCTGTCGACGGCAGCGCAGGCGCGCCTGCGCGCC
>NZ_NQYT01000087.1:0-27683 GCF_009192935.1 Xanthomonas sp. LMG 12461 | reverse complement strand
CGACGGGGTTGGGCGGATGGGGAGGGGAGACCAGCAAGAGCCGAGGCCCGGCCTCCTGCTTGCGGCGGGGGTCGTCCCCTCACCCGCCCCTGGGGGCCCCCTCCCCCCAAAAAGGGGGGCCGTGGTCCGGGGGGGAGAAGGGAGAGGCCAAAGCCCCTCCCCCCGCCGGGAGAGGGGTTGGGGTGAGGGTACGGAGCGCGCAGCGCCATCGACCTCACCACCCGGCTTTTGCCAATCCCCAATGCCCAATCCCCAATCCCAGCCTTAAGCCACTCCCGAAATCCCAAATCCCGAATCCCGGCCCCTCACTCCCTTGCCCCGCCATTAACACCTCGTTAACGTGACCTCCCCCGCCCGCTCTGGAGAGCCACGTGTCGCTACCGGTCTCGCGCCGTTCCTTCCTGTCCCTGGCTACCTCCGGTTTGGCGCTGGGCGCCGTGGGCCTGGCGCCCGTCGCCGAGGCGGCGCGGCGCAAGGCCGCCGACACTGCTGCGGCAACACCTGGCGTAGTGCCCGCAACCGGCACGGTGTACCTGAACTTCAACGAATGCCCGCTGGGCCCCTCGCCCGCGGCGCTGGCGGCGGCCCAGGCGATCCTGCCGCGCAGCGGGCGCTATCTATTCGAGCTGTCGGACGAACTGATCGCCGCCTTCGTCGGGCAGCAGCGCCTGCCGGCCGACCACGTGGCGGTGTATCCCGGTTCCAGCGAGCCGCTCGCCCGCGCCGCGCGCGCCTTCACCTCGCCGCGCGCCGGCGTGGTGGTGGCCGATCCGACCTTCGAGGCGGTGGCCGATGTGGCTGCCGCGCATGGCGCGCCGGTGCGGCGGGTGCCGCTGCGCGCCGACGGCGCCCACGACGTCAAGGCCATGGCCAGCGCCGATCCGAATGCTGGCCTGATCTACCTGTGCAATCCCAATAACCCGACCGGGTCGGTGACCAAGCGCGCCGACATCGAATGGCTGCTGGCCAACAAGCCTGCGTCCAGCGTGTTGCTGGTCGACGAGGCCTACCTGCACTACAGCGACGAGCCGTCGGTGATCGACCTGATCGGCCAGCGCCAGGACCTGCTGGTGCTGCGCACCTTCTCCAAGCTGTATGGCATGGCCGGGCTGCGCCTGGGCCTGGCGGTGGCCGCGCCGGGGCTGCAGACCAGGCTGGCCGCGTTCGGCCAGAATCCGGTGTCGGTGCCTGCGCTGGCCGCCGGCATCGCCAGCCTGCAGGACCTGCAACTGGTGCCGAGCCGCCGCGCCGAGAACGCGCGCATCCGCGACGCCACCATCGCCTGGCTGCAGAGCAAGGGCTACAAATGCCTGCCGTCGCAGGCCAACTGCTTCATGGTCGACGTCAAGCGTGACGGCACCGCCTTCGCCGCGGCGATGGCCAAGCAAGGCGTGATCGTCGGCCGAAGCTGGCCGATCTGGCCGAAGCTGGTGCGCGTCACCGTCGGCAGCGAAGCGGAGATGCTGCGGTTTCGGGATGCGTTTGTTAAGGCGCGCAAGTAGCTTGGGGGCCGGGAATCGGGAATGGAGAATCGGGAATCGTAAAAGCGGGTTGCCTTGCGGCTGAGGCGTGGAGAGGCTTGCCCTGGCCTTCCCATTACAGGTCCACGGTTCACTAGCCTGGCGTCAGTGCGCCAGGCTTGGAGAGTCGGGATAAGAGTACGCAAGAGTCAAAGCCAGGGGTTCTGGCGTTCGGCGGCGGTCGTACCCTCATCCGCCCCCTTCGGGGGCACCTTCTCCCGAAGGGAGAAGGGAAGAGCGCGCGGGGGGTCAGAGGCGGGGATACGCTTTTACGATTCCCCATTCCCGTTTCCCCATTCCCAGCACCAAGCTACCAGCGCGGCGCCTTCGTCAATGGCGGCGCCTGGTGCTGGCGGTCGTAGGCGCGCAGGTCGTCGCGGATGTGGGCGATGCGCTGGCGTCCGAGGGCGTTGCGGCTGTCGTCCAGGACCACGCCGTCGAGCAGTTCGCCCATGCGCTGCACGGTCGGCAGCATCTTCTCCCAGGCGTCGAGCGCGGTCAGCGGCGCCGGCAGGGTCAGGAAGAAGGCGATCGCCGGGGTCTCCATCTCGCGGATGTGCGCCATGTCGAAGCTGCCCGGCTTCATGATGCTGGCCATGCTGAAGATCGGGCCGCGCTCGGGATGCCCTTCCACCAGGCGGTGGAACACGTTCATGTGGCCGAAGGTCAGGCCGGTCTTCTCCGCGGCCACCACGATGTCCTCGCCGCGCAACACCTGCCCGGCACGGGCGGCGACATACAGCGAGACGATCTTGTCGAAATCCTGGCTCGGCCGCTTGCCGAGGTCGGCGCCGGGCGCCTCCGCCGCTGACAGGCCCAGGTCGGGCTGGTGCGCTTCGCCGTCCGCGCCGGGCGCGACCAGCGCGTCGTCGCCGGCGGCCGGGGCGGCGTCGCCCAGCGAGGGTTCGCGGCGCGGCGCGGCCGGATCGGCCGGCTCCACGCGCCGGCCCTGGCTCGGTTTCTTCGGGCGGCCGAACAGGAAGATCGCCGCAATCAACAGCAAGCCGGCGGCGAGGATGCCGATGCGTAGCATTGCCATGTCGGACATTCAGGGGTTACTCCGGCAAGGGTACACAGGGGGAAAATAACTGGCGGGTGCGCATCGGGTCCGCCAACGCGGGAACCAAGCCTCGACGCGCATCACGTCCTTTAGCATGTCACGTCAGGCCGCGCCCGCCAAACGCGCGGCCTCCTCGAGGTCCACGCTGACCAGGCGGCTGACGCCGGGCTCGCGCATGGTGACGCCGCTGAGCTGATGCGCCGCCTCCATCGTCGCCTTGTTGTGGCTGACGAACAGGAACTGCACTTTCTCGCTCATTTCCTTGACCATCGCCGCCAGGCGGCCGACGTTGGCCTCGTCCAGCGGCGCGTCCACCTCGTCGAGCAGGCAGAACGGCGCCGGGTTGAGCTGGAAGATCGCGAACACCAGGGCAACCGCAGTCATCGCCTTCTCGCCGCCGGACAGCAGCGAGATGCTGGACACACGCTTGCCCGGGGGCCGCGCCATGATCGCCACGCCGGTGTCCAGCAGGTCCTCGCCGGTCAGTTCCAGGTAGGCGTGGCCGCCGCCGAACAGACGCGGATACAGCGCCTGCACGCCGGAGTTGACCCGGTCGAAGGTGTCCTTGAAGCGGCCGCGGGTCTCGCGGTCGATCTTGCGGATGGCGTCTTCCAGGGTCTCCAGCGCGGTATTCAGGTCGACGTCCTGCGCTTCCAGGTACTCGGCGCGCTGCGCGGCCTCGCCGTACTCGCTGATCGCCGCCAGGTTGACCGGTTCCAGCCGGCGCATGCGTCCATCGATCTGCTGCACCGCCTGCTCCCACTCGGCGGGGTCGGCATGTTCGGGCAGGCCGTTGATCACGTCCTCGAGCACGAAGCCGGCCTTGACCACCGCCGCCGACAGCTGCTCGGCGCTGAGCACCAGCGCCTGCTGGTCGAGCCGGCGCTGGGCGATGCGTTCGCGCTGCGCCAGCGCCTGTTCGTCGCGCTGCTGGCGGGTCTGCTCCAGCGCGCGCAGTTCGTTGTCGATGCCGTCCAGCAGCGCGCGCGCCTCGCCGAGCGCGCGGTCGGTGCGCACGCGCTCGCTGAGCGCGGCCTGGTGCTCGGCCTCCAGCGCCAGCACCGGCGAGTCGCCCTCGTTCAACTGCGCGCTGAGTTCGCCCAGGCGCGCGTCCAGCTGCCCGCGCTGGTTGCCCATGCGCTCCAGCGCCTGGCTCAGCGAGGCGATCTGGGTGCGCTGCGACTCCAGGGTCAGGGCCAGGGCGTGCGAGGCCTCGCGCACCCGCCGCGCGGCGTCGCGGGCCAGGTCGCGCGCCTCGGTGAGCTGGCGGCGCTCGCTTTCCAGCGCATGCCGCACCGATTCCAGGTCGCCCATGCTGGTGACCGCGTCTTCCAGCTTGGAGCGTGCCTCGCGCGCCTGCTCGCGGCTGCTGTCCAGGGTTTCCAGCAGCTGCGCGACCTCCAGCTCGATGCGCTCGATGCGGGTGCGCGCGGCGTCGACCTTGCCTTGCTGGCTCTGCAACTGTCCGGCCAGTTCGGAGGCGCTGCGGTGCGCCTGGTACAGCTGGCGCTGCGCGTCCTCGCGCTGCTGCTCGCCGGCCAGCAACTGCGCGCGCATCTCGCCGAGGCGGTGCTCGAGATCGGCCTCGCGCTCCTGCAGCGTCTCGATCTGGCCGCGCAGGCTCTGGATCTCGCGCTCGCGCAGCAGCGCGCCCTGCTTGGCCGCGCCGGAACGCGACACGCGCAGCCAGCCCTGGCCCAGGCGTGCGCCATCGCGGGTGACGATGGAATCGCCCTCGCCCAGCTGCGGCAGCAGCGCCCGCGCCGCACTCAAATCCTCGGCCGCGTGCAGCCGCGCCAACAGCCGGCGGATCGCGATCGGCCCCTGCACCTTGGCCGCCAGCGAGGTCGGCGCGAAGGTCTCGGCCGCCTCCTCGCCGCTGACCAGGGCGATGCGGCCTTCGCCGAGTTCGCCCAGCGCGTCGACCAGGGTTTCCGGCGCCTCCACCAGCACGCCTTCGATCAACTGCCCGAGCGCGCCTTCGACCGCGTTCTCCCAGCCGCTCTCCACGCTGAGCCGTTCGCCGACGCGCGCCGCCGAATCCAGCCCGCGCGCCTGCAGCCAGGCCACCGCCGCGCCCTGCTCCTGGCCGAGTGCGGCCTGCTGCAGGGTTTCCAGCGACGACAGCCGGCCGCGCGCGGCCTGCGCCTGCTTGCGCACGTCGGCCAGTTCGGCCTGGGCGCTGCGCTGCTGGTCCTGCAGCGCCGCCACCGCCTGCTTGCGCGCCTCGACCTGCTCGGTCAGGCCGTCCAGCGCGGCGCGCTGGGTCTCGTGCTGCAGTTCCAGTTGCGCGAAGGCCTCGGCCAGCGCGTCCAGGTCCAGCCCGGCGCGCTCGGCCAGCAGCGCCTCGCGACGGCGCTCGGCCTCCAGCGACTGCCGGTCCAGGTAATCGACGCGGGTGCGCTCCACTTCGCCGGCACGCGAGGCTTCGGCGGTGTTGCGCTGATGCGATTCCCAGCGCTGCTGCCAATCGGCCAGGCGCGCCTCGGCCTCGCGCAGCGCTTCCTGCTTGTATTCGTTGTCTTCCTGCAGCTGCTCCAGTTGCGGGCCGGCCACGTCCACCGATTCGCGCAGCAGCGCCAGCTTGGCCTCGTCGGTGCCGATGTGCTGGCCGAGCTCGGCCAGCGCCAGCTGCGCCTCGTCGCGCGCCTTGTGCAGACGCTGCGACAGATCGCGCTGGTGCTGGATCTGCTGTTCGATCCGGGCCAGCGTACTGCCGACCTTGTAGACCTCGGCCTGCGCGGTGCTCAGCGCCTCGGCGGCCTCCTCGCGGCGCACGCGGCCGGTCTCGATGCGCGCCTCGGCATCGCGCTGCTCGGCGATCAGCTGCTGCAGGCGGGTCTCTTCCTGGCCCAGCGCCTCGCGCAGGCCCTGCAGGCGTCCGTCCAGGCCGCGGTATTCCAGCGCCTTCCACTGCGCATCCTTGATCCGCCGCTCTTCCTGCAGCGCCTGGTACTGCTCGGCCTGGCGCGCCTGCCGCTTGAGGTGCTCGAGCTGCTTGCCGATCTCCTCGCGCAGGTCGCCCAGGCGCTCCAGGTTCTCGCGGGTGTGGCGGATGCGGGTCTCGGTCTCCTTGCGCCGCTCCTTGTACTTGGAGATGCCGGCGGCCTCCTCCAGGTACACGCGCAGGTCCTCCGGGCGCGCCTCGATGATCTGGCTGATCATGCCCTGCTCGATGATCGAGTAGCTGCGCGGGCCCAGGCCGGTGCCCAGGAACAGATCGGTGATGTCGCGGCGCCGGCACTTGGTGCCGTTGAGGTAGTAGCTGCTGCTGCCGTCGCGGCTGACCTGGCGCTTGACCGAGATCTCGTTGAACGAGGCGTACTCGCCGGCGATGGTGTGGTCGGTGTTGTCGAAGATCAGTTCCACCGTGGCCTGCGACACCGGCTTGCGCGCCGAGGAACCGGAGAAGATCACGTCCGTCAGCGAATCGCCGCGCAGCCGGCTGGCCGAGCTTTCGCCCATCACCCAGCGCACCGCGTCGATGATGTTCGACTTGCCGCAGCCGTTCGGACCGACGATGCCGGTCATGTTGGTCGGCAAGTGCAGCGTGGTCGGATCGACGAAGGACTTGAAGCCGGACAGCTTGATGGTCGACAGGCGCATGGTGCAGGCAATCCATGGCAGACGCCGCCGGCATTCCGAGCTGCGCTGCCGCTAATGAAGATCCAGGTGAGGTCCTGCTTCCAACCCATTGATGCGGCTACACCGCCGGGCCGACATCGGACACGAGTCGCTGAGTATAGCGGCCCCCGCGCGAGGCTGGGGCGGCCTGCGCCGGGCGGCGGCGATGCGACGGCGGTCGCACTCGCAGCCGGCGGGTCTTGCGCCGGCCGCGCCCGGCCAGGGCTGCATGGCTCGCCTAGGGCGGCGCCGGTCGGCAAAAACGACACGGGCACCTTGCGGTGCCCGTGTCGGTACAGCGATGACGCAGGGATCAGGCGTCGGCTTCGACCACGACCTTGACCGTGGTTTCCACGTCGGCGTGCAGGCGCACCAGCACCTCGTACTCGCCGATGTTGCGGAACGCGCCTTCGCCCAGCACCACTTCGCCCTTCTCCAGCGGCATGCCGGCGGCGGTGAAGGCCTCGGCGATGTCGCGCGGGCCAACCGAGCCGTACAGCTTGCCTTCGGTGGAGGCGTTGGCCTTGACGGTCACGCTGGCGCCTTCCAGCTTGGCGGCGCGGGCTTCGGCGTCGTCGTGGATCGACTTGGCCTTGGCTTCATACTCGGCGCGCTTGGCTTCGAACTCGGCGATGTTGGCGGCGGTGGCCGGCACGGCCTTGCCCTGCGGCACCAGGTAGTTGCGGCCGTAGCCCGGCTTGACGTCGACCTTGTCGCCGAGGCCGCCCAGGTTGGTCACTTTCTGCAGAAGAATCAGTTGCATGGTCTTGCTCCGTTATTCGTTAGCGTCGGCACGCGGCCGGCGCAACGGGTGCTGTCCGAATAGGAGAAGCCGGGATTGGGGATTGGGGAGTCGGGATTACGCCCGACGGCACCGCACTTGTCTAATCGCCAGACTTCGCTTGAATGCCCGCACCGGAGGGTGCGGGCCGTATCGCTCCGGGAAACCCGGAATTAAACGTCGTGGTTGTCCGTGTACGGGATCAGCGCCAGGAAACGCGCGCGCTTGACCGCCGTGGCCAGCTGACGCTGGTACTTAGACTTGGTGCCAGTCACGCGGCTCGGCACGATCTTGCCGTTCTCGGTGAGGTACTGGCGCAGGGTGTTGAGATCCTTGTAGTCGATCTCCTTGACGCCCTCGGCGGTGAACTTGCAGAACTTGCGACGACGGAAGAACTTGGACATGAGCGTGCTCCTTAGGCGGCTTCGGCGGCGTCGCCGTCGGTTTCGGTGGCGGCGGCGGGCGCATCGCCCTCTTCGTCGTCGCGACGACGGCGCTCACCGCGCTCGGGCTTGTCGGCCTTCTCGTCCTTGCTCTTCATGATCAGCGACTGCTCGGTGTCGGCGCCGTCGCGCTTGATCACCAGGTGGCGCAGCACGGCGTCGTTGAAGCGGAAGCTCTCGACCAGCTCGCTCAGCACGGCCTGGTCCACTTCGATGTTCAGCATGACGTAGTGGGCCTTCACCAGGTTCTGGATCGGGTACGCCAGCTGGCGACGGCCCCAGTCTTCCAGACGGTGGATGGTGCCCTTGCCGTTCTCGACCAGCGACTTGTAGCGCTCGATCATGGCCGGGACCTGCTCGCTCTGATCCGGGTGGACCAGGAACACGATTTCGTAATGACGACTCATGGTGTGTACCTTTCGGATGTGGCCTTGCGGCCGGACAGCCCCCCGCGGTGCGACGGCGGTGGGGCAAGGACTCCTGCCGGGAAGGCAGGAAGCCGCACATTATGGCGTAGAAGTGCCGCTGCGGACAAGGTGCCGTGGCGGGCGGCCGGGTGATGTCCTGACTCGATGAAGCCGGGACCCGGGGCCCGGGACCCGGAAAAGCGAGGCCGACCAGCCTTTCGTGGCGACATGCCTCAACCCGCCTGCACCAGGCAGCGCATCCGGGCCGCTCTTCCGGGTCCCCGGTCCCCGGTCCCGGGTCCCGGCCTTCGAGCTCATCCCACAAGGAGGTCGCGCCGCCGCAGCGGCGACGCTCAGGCCGCGCCGGCGTGCGCGGCGTCGGTGGTGAAGCTCTCGCCGCAGCCGCACTCGGCGGTGGCGTTCGGATTGCGGAACACGAAGGTCTCGCCCAGGCCCTGCTTGGCGAAGTCGATCTCGGTGCCGTCCACCAGCGGCAGGCTGGTGGCATCGACATAGATGCGCACACCATCCTGCTCGAACACCGCGTCGTCCGCACGCGCCTCGCGCGCCAGGTCGGTGACGTGGCCCCACCCCGAACAGCCGGTGCGCTCCACGCCAAAACGCAAGCCCAGCGCGCCAGGCGTCTGCGCGACGAAGCGCTGCACGCGGGCATGGGCGACGGGGGTGAGACGGATGGCCATGACGAACGACTCCGGCGACTGCGAGCGGACATTATAGGAAGGATGGCGGCCAATCGCCGCCACGCCTCGCAAGCGCTGCGCTCCAGCCAGTACACTTGCCCCTTCCATATCGAGTCGCTGCGGCGAGGATTCAAGTCATGACGGTGGTGAGCGTTGCACATGCGCTGGCCGGGAAGATCCCGGAAGGCGGCGAAGTCACGGTGCGGGGATGGGTGCGCACGCTGCGCGGATCTGCCGGACTGGCTTTCATCAACGTGTCCGACGGCTCCTGCTTCGCCCCGATCCAGGTGGTGGCGACCGATGCGCTGCCCAACTTCGACGAGGTCAAGCGGCTCACCGGCAGCTGCTCGCTGATCGCCAAGGGCGTGCTGGTCAAGTCGCAGGGCAAGGGCCAGTCGTACGAGATCCAGGCCAGCGCGGTCGAGGTGGTGGGCTGGGTCGAGGACCCGCTGACCTACCCGATCCAGCCCAAGCCGATGTCGCCGGAGTTCCTGCGCGAGGTCGCGCACCTGCGCCCGCGCACCAACCTGTTCGGCGCGGTGACGCGCATCCGCAACTGCCTGGCGCAGGCGGTGCACCGCTATTTCCACCAGAACGGCTACAACTGGATCAGCACGCCGATCATCACCACCTCCGATGCCGAAGGCGCCGGGCAGATGTTCCGCGTCTCCACCCTGGACATGGCCAACCTGCCGCGCGACGCGCAGGGCCAGGTCGACTTCGGCCGCGACTTCTTCGGCAAGGAGACCTTCCTGACCGTGTCCGGCCAGCTCAACGTCGAGGCCTACTGCCTGGCGCTGAGCAAGGTCTACACCTTCGGCCCCACCTTCCGCGCCGAGAACAGCCACACCACCCGCCACCTGGCCGAGTTCTGGATGATCGAGCCGGAGATCGCCTTCGCCGACCTGGCCGAGGACGCGCGCGTGGCCGAGGACTTCCTCAAGTATCTGTTCCGCGCGGTGCTGGACGAGCGCGCCGACGACCTGGCGTTCATCGCCGAGCGCGTGGACAAGACCGCGATCAGCAAGCTGGAGACCTTCATCAACTCGCCGTTCGAGCGCATCGAGTACGGCGACGCGATCGGCCTGCTGCAGAAGTCCGGGCAGAAGTTCGAGTTCCCGGTGGAATGGGGCCTGGACCTGCAGACCGAGCACGAGCGCTGGCTGACCGAGCAGCACGTCGGCCGCCCGGTGGTGGTGACCAACTATCCCGAGCACATCAAGGCCTTCTACATGCGCCTGAACGACGACGGCAAGACCGTCGCGGCGATGGACGTGCTGGCCCCGGGCATCGGCGAGATCATCGGCGGCAGCCAGCGCGAGGAGCGCCTGGACGTGCTCGACGCGCGCATGCTGCAGTTCGGCCTGGATCCGCAGCACTACGGCTGGTACCGCGACTTCCGCCGCTACGGCACGGTGCCGCATGCCGGCTTCGGCCTGGGCTTCGAGCGCCTGGTGGTGTACGTGTGCGGGCTGAGCAACATCCGCGACGCCATCCCCTACCCGCGCGCGCCGGGCAGCGCCGAGTTCTGAGCCGGCACGGGGAGCGCGCGCCATGATCCTGTTCTTCGCGCTGTGCTTCGTCGGCGTGGCGATCGCCGGGGCCAGCGCGTTCCTGATCTTCTGGCCGCTGACCCTGGTGCACATCCGCGACCGCCATCCGCCGCTGGTGGCGGCGTTCGGGCCGGGCGCCTTCCTCAAGCCGGTCGCGCTCGGCTGGCTGCTGGCGCGGCGCTACCGTCCGCTCGGCGACCGCGGGCTCTCCGGGCTGGCCACGCCGGCCTGGCTGTCGCTGATGACGATCTTCTTCGGCCTGGGCATGGCCGCCCTGCTCTGGCTGCTTTCCCTGGTGATTCCATGACCTCAGATTCTCCCGCCCACGATCAGTGGTACCTGGCCAGCCTCGGCCGTCTGCTGGTGTGGGCACGCCTGCGCGTGCGCGACGCCGGCACCGCCGAGGTGCTGGACAGCGACGGCAACACCCTCAGCTACGACAGCGAGGACACCGCCCGCGCGGCGCTGTTCGATGCTGAGTTCGTCGCCTTCGATGGCCTGGACGAGGACGATGCGCGGGCGCGCGGCTTCTCGTTGGGCGAGGTGGCGCCGCCGCAGGCCGACGACGACGCCGGCCTGCGCGGGCGCATGACCCAGACCCTGGGCGCGCGCGCCTGATCCGGCGATGCACGTTGCACCCGCCTTCGCCGAACACGACCTGGGCGCGCTCGATACGCTGATCGCGGACCACCCGTTCGCCACCCTGGTCACCGTCGCCGACGGCCTGCCCTGCGCCACGCCGCTGCCGGTGCTGTACCGGCGCGACGGCGAACGCATCCTGGTCGAAGGCCATTGGTCGCGGGCCAACCCGCAGGCGCGGCACGCCGGGCCGGCCTTGCTGATCGTGCACGGCCCGCATGCCTACGTCTCCCCGGGCTGGTATCCGGACAAGGAGGCGATGGCGCGGGTGCCGACCTGGAACTACGCCACCGCGCACCTGCACGGGCAGTTGCACCCCAGCGACGACGAAGCACTGCTGGCCGACGTGGTGGCGCGGCTGAGCGAACGCCACGAACGCGCGCTGGGCAGCGACTGGCGCTACGAGCCGGACAACGACGCGCACCGGCGCCAGTTGCGCGGCATCGTCGGCTTCCGCCTGGAGGTCGAGCGGGTCGAATTGAAGTTCAAGCTCAGCCAGAACCATCCGCCGGCGAACCAGGCCGCGGTACGCGAGGTGCTGCAGGGCCAGGCCGACACCGGCGCGCAGGCCGTCGCGGCGCTGATGCACGCGCGACGTCCGGACTGAAGCACGCCGCCACGCAGCGCGGCCGACCATACAGTTGTGCGCACCGTCACGGGACGCGCGGCGGCGTGCGCCGCCTCACCCACACCGGCTGGCCGGTCCCTGCCGGTCGTGCCCGGCATGGCGCGCACTGGCCCTGCCTCCCTCCAGCGGCGACAGACCTTCGCGGATCGCGTAGCGCGTCAATTGCGCGATGCTCTGCATGCCCAGCTTGAGCATGATGTGCTCGCGGTGGGTGCCGATGGTCTTGACGCTGATGTGCAGGCGCGCGGCGATTTCCTTGGTCGACAGGCCCTCGGACAGCAACTGCACGATCTCGCGTTCGCGCGAGGTCAGCAGCGTGTAGGCGGAGACGGCATCGCCGGGCGGACAGCGGTACTCGCTGACCAGCGACTGCGACAGTTGCGGGCTGATGTACAGCTGGTCGTTACCGACCTGCTGAATCGCACGCAGCAATTCGTGGAAGGTGCTGTTGCGCGCCAGGTAGCCCTTGGCGCCGGCGTCGATGGCCGCACGCACATTGGCCGCCGCATCGGAGGCGGCGATGCAGATCGCCTTGCTGCGCGGGCTGCGCTGCAGCAGCCGGCGGGTGGCCTCGATGCCGTTGAGGCCCGGCAGCATCACGTCCATCAGCACGATATCCGGCTGCCGTCGGGTCACCAGTTGCACGCACTCCAGTCCGTCGACCGCGTGGCCGACCACGTCGATGTCCGGCGTGTTGTTGAGCAGGGCCACCATGCCCTCCAGCACAATGCTGCGTTCGGCGGCAATCACGATACGTGTGTTCATTCTCTACCTGTGTTGGCAATGGAACTCCCAACGCGCGACCGCGCGGCAATCCGCGTCCCCCTGCAGCGCGACGCGCCCCTTTTTCACTCGATGCGACAGCGCTGAACCTGCGCTTGCATTACGTTCTCAGCTTGTCACGCTGCGTCATGGCGGCCATCGGTTTCAGGCTGATATGGATGGCGACGACGGCTGAACTTGTGCGGATTGCCGCATTCGTCTCGGTTCGTAGACAGAATCCCGTGCTACCGCGCACGCGCTGTGACGCAGAACGAAATCCTGCGCCGACGAACGATGATGGGAACACCGGCGATACGCCGGTGCCGCGCCGGCGGGTTCATTCCGCTGCCGGCGATGGCGATGGCGGCGGCGGCAGACGCGCGGCTTCCACCTGCAGCATCCCGCGGGCGAACTCGGCGAGCCGCTGCTGGATCGCCGCCGGCGGCGTGCCGGCCTCGATCGACTGCTGCAGGGCCATCAACTGCGCGGCCAACTCGCCCTGCCAGCGCATGCGCTCGGTGTCGTTGCTGGCGCGCTGCACTTCCAGCGACGCCTGCGCCTGCGCCGAGGTATCGCCGCGCACCAGCGTCTCCATCAGATCGACCAGACGCTGCAGCAGGCGGTACACCGCGGTCGCGGAAAAGCCGCCCAGCATCGCCAGGGTCGGCTTGCCGAAACTGCGCATGCTGCCGCTTTCGAACAGATCCGGCGGCAACACTTCGACCAGGATCAGCCCGGCGATCAGGCCCAGGATCATGCGCGCGCCGTAGGAGGCGTCGTACTTGGGGTCGTAGCTGGCGTCGGCGACGTAGCGGTGCACCTGGAACAGTGAGGAGAACGAGGCGCCCAGGCCGGCGCAGAACAGCAGGAACAGCGCATTCCACAGCAGCACGCTGCCCGAGGAATCCAGGAAGCCCAGGCGCACGTTGTCCGCACTGACCTTGCTGGACAGGGCCGTCGCCACCACCGCGAACAGGAACAGCAGCGAGGTCGTGGTCAGCGCGCGCACCAGCGGCAGCGGGCCGAGCAGGGTCGCCCAGTGCGGGCGGCGACGCTCGGCATCGAGCAGGAACACCGCCTGCGGCGTGGCCGGGCGGATCAGTTGCGCCAGCCGTCGGTGGGTGACCGCCAGTTCGTGCGCGTGCACCTCGATGTCGCCGCCATCGGCGTCCGGCGTGCCGGCGCCCAGCAGCGCCGACAGGCGGGCGATCAACTCCGGCGGCACCGCCATGCCGTGCTCCAGCGCATAGCGCGCCATCGCTTCGCACTCGGCGCTCAGTTGCGGCAGGATGCCCGGCGGCGGCAGCCGCGGTCCGGCACGGCGGGCCGCGGTGAGCCGGCGCCACGCGGCGCCGGCCAGCGTCTTGATCCAGACGAGGTTCATCGCACGACTCCTGGACGGAAACGACGGCCGGCGCGTCTGCGCGACGGATTACGGGTTGGCGGGGACGCGTTCCAATAGCGCGCTGTCCCGACGCGTCCCGGTGCGGTCCAGGACCTGCAGTTCGAGATTGCCGTCCGGTCTGGCGCGCAGGGTCAACTGGCCGTCGCTCAAACGCGTGCAGACACCCTGATTGTCCATGTCCAACGTGTACAACGCGTCTCCTTCGCGCATGCCGAGGTAGCGGCCCTGCACCCTGCACTCGCGCGGCGCGCCGTAGCGCAGCTGCACCGTGGCGCTACCGGGGGCCTGAGGCGTCGCAGCGACACTCAGTTGCACAGCGACGCCCCGATTGCTGTAGTCGGGACGCGTCACCCCGCGCCACGTGCCCTGCAGCGGGCTGGGCTGGCCCGGATCGCCATGCAGCACTACCGGCAGATCCTTGCCGTCGACGTTCAAGCGCAGGTCGTCGCCGCTGCGCTGCACGCGCAGCGGCTTGCCCATCAGCTTGTCGCAGTAGGCGCCACCATTGATCGACTCCAGTGCGAAACCGGCACCCGGTTGCGGCTTGACCAGCAAGGCACAGTTCAACGGCGAGCCGAACATCAGCCTGGCCTTGCCGTCGCGCTGGGCCAGGCGCACGGCGGCCAGGCGCTGCGCATCCAGCGCCAGGGTGCCGCTCCATTCGCCGGGCGGCAGCGCGTCTGCGTTGGCCGCTGCGGCCGGCGCAGCAGGCGTCGGCGCCTGCGGTGCGGCACCGGCAGCGAACGGCATGGCCAGGCACAGCGCCAGCCAGAGCGGGAAACGCGCAACACCACGCGAACGGATACGCATGCGACTCTCCTGTTGGATACGAAAGGAAACGATGGGCACGGTCAGGACAGACCGAACCAGAGCAGCGCCACCACGGCCGCCACCAGGCACAGTACGGCAAGCAGCCACAGCGCCCGGCGTCGACGCCGGCGCAGCCGCTGCGCGCGGGCCAGCGAGCGCAGGTCGATGTGCAGTTCTCGGCACCACAGGTCGGTGTCGTGCCGGGACAGGATGAAGCCGTGTCTACGCATGTGCGGTCTCCTGGGCGGGATCGTGCGGGGCGGGCGCATCGGACAGCTGCCACAGCTTCAGCCGCTGACCGTCGAACAGCACCTCGCCGACCGGGGTGTGGGTGCCGCGGAACAGGATCTGCAGGCGATGCCCGGGCCGCCGCGGCCGGCGCGGCAACACCTGCAGCAGCAGGCGCGGCGCCTCGTCCGGCACCTCCTCCACGTCCAGTTCGACGTCGAAGGCCAGGGCCAGTTCGCCGATCTGCGGCAATTGCCAGGCGCGCAGCTCCCACAACGGGATCTGCAGCGACGGCGGCTCGGCCGCGTCCGTCGCCACCGGCAGCGTCTCGCCCGCGCCGAAGCAGGCGCGCAAGGCCTGTGCGTGACGCGCGCGGCAGCGCCGCTGCGCATCCAGCAGGGCCGCCGACAGCCCCTGCAGCAGCAGGTCGAACTCGCAGCGCAGGCTGGCCATCAGTCGTCCTTCATCCAGCCGGGCTTGCGCGGGAAGCCCACGTGGTAGCACAGCCACTGCATCACCACCTGGTGCTCGCCGATCTGCAGCACGGCGAAATTCTTCTCGGTGCCGATGATCGCGCCCTTCGGCGAATCGCTCAGGCAGCGGTTGAGCAAGGCCCGCGCGGCTTCGATCTGCTCGGGCGATTGCATCTGCGTCGGGTTGTCGCTGCCGACCACGACCCGCTTGACGAACTTGACTTCAGTAAGGTCGAACATCGTTGACGAGTCCCCCGACGAGATGGTTCAACGGACCGCTATGGACTTACGCGGGAACCGGCTCGGGCTTGCCGATCTTGCGCGGCGCCACCGAGGTCTGCAGGATGTCCAGCACCCGCGCCAGACCTTCCGGCGGCCCCTTGTCCGCGGCATGCACCGAGACGTGGTACTTGGCCGAGTTGTCCGAGCTGCGCGTGTTCTCCTTGCTGGTGGAGACCGAGCCCTGGATATGCACCTTGGCCTTGAACAGGCCGAAGCCGTATTCCACGTCCGCCGACATCGACGCCGAGGCATCGGTCTTCTCCTTCGAGGAGAAGGACGACTTCACTTCCATGTCGAAGGTGATGTCCACGGTCTGGATGCTCAGGCTGGGCACGTTGACGATGGCCAGCAGCGGCACTTCCAGTTCGACCTCCTCCTCGGCGATGCCGCCGGCCTTGTCCGGGTCGTCGACCGGCCGCTTGAAGCGGAAGCTGGCGGTACGGGTGGCGCCGGTTGCCTGCGGATTCTTCGGGTCGGGGTTGTCCGGCGGCAGGAAGCCGATGACGCGGATGAAATCGGCGGTGGCGCGGGCCAGCTTGACCTGCGCGTCGCAGGCCGCATCGAGCGGGCCGCCGATCAGGTCGCCCATCGGCAGACCCTTGAATTGACTTGACATATTGACGAGTTCGTCAGCCATTGCAGTGACTCCTTCAGTTGGTGGGATTGGTTACATCGTCCGTGCCCGCGACGTCCGGCTTGTCGGCCATGACCGTCTTGAACACGCCCTGCGTCTGCGCCAGATGGTTCAGCAATCTGGCCGCTCCGTCAGTCGGTTCGGTCCCCTCCACGCGCAACACGACGTGGACGGCACTCTGGCGCTGGCTCCGCGCGCTGGCGCTGGTATCCACGCGCACGCTGGAACGGGTGGCGGTGCGCTTGGCCTGCCAGGCACCGCGCGGGCCGGGCGACTCCGGCGCGAAGAAGCCGTCGGCCGACTGCAGGCCGCCGAGGTCGCCGAGCTGCGCATCGAAGCTGATCTCCACGTCCTTGATCCGCAGCACGTTGGTCGAGACCAGCGGCAGCAGCGGCGCGCGGTAGTAGTCCTCGTCGCCTTCGGCGGCCTGCGGGTGCTGCGACGGCAGGCGGATGATCACGCTCTTGGGCCGGTGGAACTCGTCGAAGTAATCGCCGAGGTTGGCCATCTGGTGCTGCTCGATGCGGTCCTGCGCCTCGATCACGGCGCCGGCCAGCGCTTCGATCAGGTCGTTCAATGCGGTCGGTCCAGCCATGGTCGCTCCTGGAGAAAGAAGGCCGCCGTCGGCGACGGCAGCGGATCGGCGGCGCTTGCCGCGCGCACACTCAGCTCAGGTCGGGGAAGGAGTCGGTGCGCGCCAGCCAGCCCTTGAGGAACTTGCCCAGCGGCGGCTTGGCCGCGACCAGGCGCTGGTAGTAGTCGCGCCGGCCCTGCTTGTAGCGTGCGTACAGATCGCGCTGGTCGGCGGCCTTCAGCGCCGCCAGGGTGGCCGGGCCGAACTTGCCGTCCTCCGGCAGCTGCAGCGCCGGCGCCTGCGCGTTGAGCACGCGCTGCAGCAGCTTGATGGCGTTGTTGCCGGCGTTGACCTGTAAGTCGAACAGGATGTTGGCCAGCGGCTGCAGCGCGATCTCGTCGCCGTGCACCGCATTCCAGTAGCAGGTCTTGTAGATCACCCCCGCCTGCGCATCGGTGAGCGCGCGCAGGTTGTCCAGGGTCGGCTCCAGTTGCAGCAGGCTCTTGGCGTACAAGCGAAACGTCGCCAGGGTGATGCCCTTGTTGGTGGCGCCACCCGGATCCACCGGATCGTTGACGAAGCCGCCCTCGTGCTTGAGCAGGGTCGGAAAGAACGCGTTGAAGTCGGCCATGGGATCCTCCGCTGATGCCCGGTGTGGGCGTGGAGGAAGTCTGCGCAGCGCGCCGCATCGGCGGGATCGGCAAAAGCCCGATCCGGCGGCGGCTGCGCACTGAGACGCCGTGTGCATGCGGATCCCCGCGATCCGGGCAACGTCAGCGCGCGCCGCGCACCGGCCGCAGGCTTCTGGAATAATGCCGGGCTATGAGCAAAATCGAACAACTGCTGGACAACAACCGCTCCTGGTCCGAACGCATCAACCGCGAGGATCCGGAGTTCTTCAGCCGCCTGTCCAAGCAGCAGACCCCGGAGTACCTGTGGATCGGCTGCTCCGACTCGCGGGTGCCGGCGAACCAGATCATCGACATGGCGCCGGGCGAGGTGTTCGTCCACCGCAACATCGCCAACGTGGTCGTGCACACCGACCTGAACTGCCTGTCGGTGATCCAGTTCGCGGTCGAGGTGCTGAAGGTGCGGCACATCCTGGTGGTCGGCCACTACGGCTGCGGCGGCGTGCACGCGGGCCTGACCCGCGCGCGGCTGGGCCTGGTCGACAACTGGATCCGCCACGTCACCGACGTGGCCGAGAAGCACGAGCACTGCCTGCAGCAGGCCGGCGACCTCAACGTGCAGCACGCGCGCCTGTGCGAGCTCAACGTGCTCGAACAGGTGGTCAACGTCAGCCGCACTTCGATCGTGCTCGACGCCTGGGCGCGCGGCCAGGAACTGACCGTGCACGGCTGGGTCTACAGCCTGCGCGACGGCCGCGTGCACGACCTGGGCATGGAACTTGACCGCATCGACGACCTGGCGCCGCGCTACGATGCCGCCCTGGCGCGCATCAGCCAGGACCGCGAGGACCGCTGAGCGGCGCGCCGCTCCGCCATCTCGATCAAGGATCCGCATGCTCCCCGGCCCGCTCAACCTGCACGCCTGGATCGACGCCCACCGGCACCTGCTGAAGCCGCCGGTGGGCAACAAGTGCATCCACGCCGGCGACTTCATCGTGATGGTGGTCGGTGGGCCGAACGCGCGCAGCGACTACCACTACGACGAAGGCCCGGAGTGGTTCTACCAGCTCGAAGGCGAGATGGTGCTGAAGATCCAGGAAGACGGCGCGGTGCGCGAGATCCCGATCCGCGCCGGCGAGACCTTCCTGCTGCCGCCGAAGGTGCCGCACTCGCCGCAGCGCGGCGCGAACTCGGTGGGCCTGGTGATCGAGCGGCGGCGCCTGCCGCACGAGCAGGACGGCCTGCTGTGGTTCTGCGAGCGCTGCAACCACCTGCTGTACGAAGCCTACTTCCCGCTGCAGAACATCGAGACCGACTTCCCGCCGGTGTTCGCGCGCTTCTACGCCTCCGAATCGCTGCGCACCTGCGCCCGCTGCGGTCACGTGCATCCGCGGCCGGCGGCCGACGCGCCGTGACCGCCCTGCCCCCACGCCGTTCCGGCTCGCGATGCTGCGCAGCCTGATCGCACTCAAGCCGCGCGACGTGCCGGTGCGCGTGGCCCTGCGCAACACCGCCGCGGTGGTCGCGCCGCTGGCGCTGGGCGTGGCCGCCGGCCATGCCGAGTTGGGTCTGGCGGTGTCTAGCGGCGCGCTCAACACCATGTTCTCCGACCAGCCCGGCCCGTACCGGGCCCGGATGCAGCGCATGCTGATGGCCGCGCTGGCGGCCGGCGTGGCCGCGCTGCTGGGCATGCTGATCGGCGCGCACACCGTGGCGCTGGCGCTGAGCGCGCTGCTGCTCGGCCTGGGCGGCGGTCTGCTGGTGGCGCTGGGCCCGGTGGCGGCGCGGGTCGGGCTGACCAGCATGATCCTGCTGGTGGTCAGCGCCGACGTGCGCCTACCGCCGCTGCAGAGCGTGGGCGTGGCCACGCTGATCTTCGCCGGCGGCGTGCTGCAGATGCTGATGGCGCTGGCCGCCTGGCCGCTGCAGCGCTACCGTCCGGAACGCTTCGCCCTGGCCGACCTGATGCGGCAACTGGCCGGCATCGCCCGCCAGCGACCCGGCGCGACCGCCGCACCGCCGGCCACCGAAGCGGTGCTCGAGGCGATGGTGATGCTGCACGGCGAGCACCGCTCGCGCGGGCGTGCGGTGCAGGCGTTCCGGGTCATCGCCGAGCTGTGCGAACGCGCGCGGCTGGAGCTGCTGACCCTGGCCGACCTGCACGGACGCCTGGACGCAGGATCACCCGCGCGGCTGCCGATCGAGCGCGTACTCGAACGCAGCGCGGTGGTGCTGGACCAACTCGCGCACGCGCTGGACAGCGCCGAGGACCCAGACGCGGCCACTGCGTCGATGACCGGGTTCGACGATCTGGTGGATGCGCTGGCGCAAGTGCAGGCGCAGACCGAGGACACCCGCGAACGCCGCCTGCTGCGTATCGCCGTGGCCCGTGCGCAGGGCCTGGGCGGCCAGCTGCGCGCGCTGGCGCGCAATGGCCGCTGGGCCAGCAGCCGCGGCGAGATCCAGGCCGAACTGGCCGAGGCGCAGTTGCCGGCGGCGCTGCGTCCGCTGGCGCCGCTGCAGACCTTGCGGGCGAATCTGAAGCTGTCCTCGGTGGCGTTCCGCCACGCGCTGCGCTGCGGCGTGTGCCTGGCGCTGGCGGTGCTGTTCGCCCGCTGGCAGGCGATCCCGCACGGCTACTGGATCCCGATGACCACGGCGATCGTGCTCAAGCCGGATTTCGGCGGCACCCTCAGCTTCGGCGCGCTGCGCGTGGCCGGCACCTTCGGCGGGCTGCTGCTGGCCACCGTGCTGGCGCACTTCGTGATGGACGGGGCGGTGGTGCGGCTGCTGTTGCTGACCGTGTTCTGCCTGGGGTTCCGCCTGCTGACCCAGGTCAACTACGGGCTCGGCGTGGCCTGCCTGACCGGCATGCTGGTGCTGCTGCTGTCGTTCGAGGGCATGGCCCCTGGCGAGGCGATCGGCGAGCGCATCCAGGCCACCGTGCTCGGCAGCGCGCTGGCGCTGGCCGCCTACGCGCTGTGGCCGACCTGGGAACGCAAGCACATCCGCGCGATCCTGGCGCAGTTGCTGCTCGCCTACCGCGACCATCTCGACGCGGTGCTGGAAGGCCGCCTGCAGGCGCTGCCGGACACCCGCGCGGCCTCGCGCACCGCGCGCACCAACGCGCAGGCCTCGATCGAACGCCTGCGCGGCGAGCCGCGGCGCAAGCGCAACCTGCGCGAACTGACCCTGGCCGAATCGGTGCTGGCCAACGGCAACCGGCTGATCCGCGCCTCGCTGGCGCTGGAAGCGGTGCTGCGCGATGCGCCGCCGCTGCCGCCGTTGCCGGAACTGCAGCAGTTCCGGCAACAGGCGCATGCCGCACTGACCGAACTGGCCGAGAGCCTGCGCAGCGGCACGCCGCCGGCGCAGGCCAGCCTGCGCGCGGACGAGCGGCGCCTGGCCGAGGCGCTGGCCGCGCAGCCGCAGGACGGCAGCGACGGCAGCGACGGCGGCGCGCTGCCCGCGCTGGCCGACACCAGCGACCGCGTCGCCGACAGCGTCGGTACCCTGACCCACCTGGTCCGCAGTGCGCTGCTGCCGGCTGCCGCGGCCGCCAAGGAACAACCGCAGGTGACCGCGCGCCGCAGCGGATGAACGCGCCGTCGCCTCGCGCCGGCCGCGCATTCGCTGTTGCAGAGGTCCACGCGGCCGTGCCCCGCGCCATGCCATGCACTCACCTCCCGTCGTCCCACACGCTCTAGACTCTCGCCCTGCTTCCCGGAATCCAATGCCGATGAACGAGATCCTGTCCCGCCAGCACGCCATCGCCCTCGACGCCGCCGATCCGCTGCGGGCCCTGCGCCAGGAGTTCCTGTTCCCGCAGCACCAGGGCGCCGACCAGGCCTATTTCGTCGGCAACTCGCTGGGCCTGCAGCCGCGCGGCGCGCGCGCCGCGGTGCAGGAGGTGCTGGACAAGTGGTCGTCGCTGGCGGTGGAAGGCCATTTCAACGGCGACACCCAGTGGATGACCTACCACGAACTGCTGGCTGCGCCGCTGGCGCGCCTGGTCGGCGCGCATCCGCACGAAGTGGTGGCGATGAACACGCTGACGGTGAACCTGCACCTGCTCATGGTCAGCTTCTACCGGCCCACCCGCGAGCGCCCGGCGATCCTGATCGAGGCCGGCGCGTTCCCCTCCGACCAGCATGCGGTGGCCTCGCAGATCCGTTTCCACGGCTTCGACCCGGCCACCGACCTGATCGAAGTGCAACCCGATGGCGCCGATGGCACCGTGTCGCTGGCGGCGATCGAGCGCGCCATCGCCGAGCACGGCCCGCGCCTGGCGCTGGTGCTGTGGCCGGGCGTGCAGTACCGCACCGGCCAGGCCTTCGACCTGGCCGCGGTGGCGCGACTGGCGCGCGCGGCCGGCGCCGCGGTCGGCTTCGACCTGGCCCACGCCATCGGCAACGTGCCGCTGCACCTGCACGATGCCGCGCCGGACTTCGCGGTGTGGTGCCACTACAAATATCTCAACGCCGGCCCCGGCGCGGTCGCCGGCGCCTTCGTGCACGAACGCCACGGCCACGGCGACACCCCGCGCTTCGCCGGGTGGTGGGGCCACGACAAGCGCACCCGTTTCCGCATGGCGCCCGAATTCGTCGCCGCACCCGGTGCCGACGGCTGGCAGCTGAGCAATCCGCCGATCCTGAGCATGGCCCCGCTGCGCGCCTCGCTGGACCTGTTCGAGCGTGCCGGGCTGGACGCGCTGCGGCAGAAATCGCAGCAACTGACCGGCTACCTGGAGACGCTGATCCGCGCCCGCCTGGCCGACACCCTGCAGATCATCACCCCGTCCGACCCGGCGCAACGCGGCTGCCAGCTGTCGCTGCGCGTGGCCGGGGGCCGCGAACGTGGCCGCGCCCTGTTCGAGTACCTGCAATCGGTCGGCGTGCTCGGCGACTGGCGCGAGCCGGACGTGATCCGGATCAGCCCGGTGCCGCTGTACAACCGCTACCGCGACGTCTACCGCTTCGTCGAGGAAGTGGAAACCTGGGCCGGCGTCTGAGCCGCCTTCTTCGCGCGGCGGCCTGCCGCGCCTTCCGGACACCGCATTGAACGCATCCCCCCGCAGCATCACCCTGATCGGCGCCGGCCTGGCCGGCTCCCTGCTCGCCATCCTGCTCTCGCGCCAGGGCTGGCAGGTCACCGTCTACGAGCGTCGTGGCGACCCGCGCGTGCACGACTACGAGCGCGGCCGCTCGATCAACCTGGCCCTGGCCGAACGCGGCCTGCACGTGCTGCGCCAGGCCGGCGCCGATGCCGCGGTGATGGCCAAGGCGGTGATGATGCGCGGGCGCATGGTGCATTTCGCCGACGGCCACCAGCAGTTGCAGCGCTATGGCCGCGACGACAGCGAGGTGATCTGGTCGGTGCACCGCAACGATCTCAACATCACTCTGCTGCAGCTCGCCGAACAGGCCGGGGCGCGCATCCATTTCTACCGACGCCTGCACACGGTGGATTTCGATGCCGGCTATGCGCGTTTCATCGACGACCGCGACGACCAGCCCCACGACATCCGCTTCGACAGCATGATCGGCGCCGACGGCGCCGGCTCGGCGCTGCGCGCGGCGATGCAGCGCAAGGCGCCGATGGCCGAGCACATCGAGTTCCTCGACCATTCGTACAAGGAACTGGAGATCCCGCCCAGCGCCGACGGCGGCTTCCGCATCGAAGCCAACGCCCTGCATATCTGGCCGCGCGGGCACTACATGTGCATCGCCCTGCCCAACCACGAAGGCACTTTCACCGTCACCCTGTTCCTGCCCAACAAGGGCGAGCCCAGCTTCGCCACCGTGCGCAGCGGCGAGGAGGCGCTGGCGCTGTTCGCGCGCGATTTCGCCGATGCGCTGCCGCTGATGCCGCAACTGGCCGAGCACTGGGAGCAGCACCCGCCGGGCCTGCTCGGCACGCTGCGCCTGGAGCGCTGGCACCTGGACGGCCGCGCGGTACTGCTGGGCGACGCCGCGCACGCGATGGTGCCGTTCCACGGGCAAGGCATGAACTGCGCGTTCGAGGATTGCGCGGCACTGGCCGCGCACCTGCAGCGCGAGCCGGACCTGGCGCGCGCGTATGCCGCCTTCGAGGCCGAGCGCAAGCCCAATGCCGGCGCGATCCAGCAGATGGCGCTGGAGAACTACGTGGAAATGCGCGACCGCGTCGGCGATGCCGGCTTCCTGCTGCAGCGCGAACTCGGCCAGGCCCTGCAGGCGCGGCATCCGACCCGCTTCGTGCCGCACTACACCATGGTCACCTTCCTGCGCACGCCGTACGCGCAGGCGCTGGAACGCAGCGAAGTGCAGCGCGACATCCTGGTCCAGGCCACGCAGGGCCACAGCGACCTGTCGCGGATCGACTGGAACTGGCTGGAGCGCATCGTGCACGCGCGGCTGGCACCGCTGGAGGGGGCGCATTGAAGCTTCAACACTGGCACCGACAATCTAAAGTTTAATGATCATCTTTGACCTCGTTATCCGGCGGTTGAATAATCGAACGAAGCCGACTATCACGCCAAGCCCATCTACGATCGTCAGGCCAAGATAGAGCTGCCAGCAGTAATCGTTCAGTAAAAGCCTGTATGCGCACGAGGTTGACCTCCATAAGACCCACATCAGAGGAATGGGCAGCATGGAAGAGTCCATTTCTAATCCTTGCAGCACTTTTTATTCCTTCTTCAAAGCCCTCTGCAGTCCACAGATCCGAGGTCTTTATCGAATAAAATGTAGCAACTGAAGAGATCTTAGATGCAAGCGAAGCTCGACGAAGCTCAGGCAACTTCTCTTTAATTTGATCAGCCACATCACTAGAAAGAACCCCATTTTCCTTAAGCAAAGCCACTGACCTCTCTAGCTCTCGCCGCGTTCTTTTCCATACTGAAGAAGAAACGGAACCAAAAGATTTATCTGAAACTGCATTAACAACGGTTTCCATTGCAGAAAAAGCCATGAAATATGCAGTCTCCAGGAAGCCTTCATATGAAGCAGACAAAAACGATATAGCTCGCTTAATGCTTATGGATTCAGCATGATTCTTCAATTTACCAACTAAATCTGAAAGCCCCCCATTTTGTAGATTCGACGAATGAATCAACTCTTCGCTTGAGTGTCTCGATCGGGTAGCGCGCCACTTTCTTCTATAAAGAGCGTGCTTGTAGCTCCCACCCCTCGAATCCCTATATAAATATTTAATCTCATAGGCATCTACCGGCTGCCGATAACAAAGCGATAAAGCCTTACAAATTATGAAGGCCTCCTCAAGTAAAGCATCATGAAAAATTCTGAGCGAATCCCCTTCTTTGAGTATAGTGCTACCCATCAGCCAAGCTCTTCTAACTTGATGAAGAACTTTGTCACCGAAAGCAGCGCGCTCTAGATATTCATAGGAATCAAGTGCTTCGATCGTGCCAACCGGTGTCTCCACAAGAATAGAGCTTTTTCCACTACTTTTTCTATTGATATTTCCGTCGTGATGCATACTACTAGCATCTATCCCACACAAAATTCCGCTAGGCTGCAAAGCAACAGTGTAATTAAGTTCGGTGGCATGTGAGTAAGCAGCCTGATCAATACCAATCTCCATCGCCCCAACCTCCAGCTTTAAAACTGAAGTATCACTAGTCCAACTAGTAAGGCCAAGCAAATTTATTGAATCCTCTTTACCGTCGACGGCGTGAAGCCTTATCAAGTTACGATCAATAGCTCGGGTTGCCAAATGTATCTGGGCACGCTCATTTGAGTCGCCGACATAGATAAGCTCAACCTCAAGTGAAGTTGGATCGTGTTTCTCATAACGAATAGACGCAGCACATGGCATCGACAGAGATTGATCAGACTGAAGAAAAACATGCCTTTGAATAGCAACTTTCCCATCCCGACTCATAGTATTTTTCCAAATTATCGAGGCTATTTTTCATCTAACAGCTGCCACACCACATAGTGCAACAGCCTCAAACAAGCCCACAGCCCAGGCTGATACAGGCATACTAATCACACTCAACAAGCCAACCTGCAAGCACATCGTTGCCGCGTGTTCGAACCCACATGCCAGACAGCTTCCTCTTCTACGACCTGGAAACCTTCGGCGCCGATCCGCGGCGCACGCGCATCGCGCAGTTCGCCGCGGTGCGCACCGATGCCGAGCTCAACGTGATCGAGGAGCCGATCAGTTTCTTCGTCAAGCCGGCCGACGACCTGCTGCCCTCGCCGGTCGCCACCCTGATCACCGGCATCGCCCCACAGCAGGCACTGCGCGAGGGCGTCAGCGAAGCCGAGGCGTTCGCACGCATCGCCGAGCAGATGGCGCGGCCGCAGACCTGCACGCTGGGCTACAACTCGCTGCGCTTCGACGACGAGTTCGTGCGCCACGGCCTGTTCCGCAACTTCTACGATCCCTACGAACGCGAGTGGCGCAACGGCAACTCGCGCTGGGACCTGCTGGACATGCTGCGGCTGATGCACGCGCTGCGCCCGGAGGGCATCGTCTGGCCGCAGCGCGAGGACGGCGCCACCTCGTTCAAGCTGGAGCAACTGGCATTGGCCAACGGCGTGCGCGACGGCGATGCGCACGAAGCGCTGTCCGACGTCTATGCCACCATCGGCATGGCCCGGCACTTCCGCCGCAGCCAGCCGCGGCTGTGGGAGTACGCGCTGAAGCTGCGCGACAAGCGCTTCTGCGGCAGCCTGCTCGACGCGGTGGCGATGCAGCCGGTGCTGCACGTGTCGATGCGCTATCCGGCCGCGCGCCTGTGCGCGGCGCCGGTGCTGCCGTTGGCGCGGCATCCGCGCATCGACAGCCGGGTGCTGGTGTTCGACCTGGAAGGCGACATCGAGCCGCTGCTGCGCTATACGCCGGAACAGATCGCCGACCGCCTGTACACCCCGCAGGCCGACCTGCCCGAGGGCGAGCAGCGTATCCCGCTCAAGGAAGTGCATCTGAACAAGGCACCGGCGCTGGTCGCCTGGGCGCACCTGCGCGAAGCGGATTTCGCCCGGCTGCGGCTGGACCCCGCGCAACTGCTGGCCAAGGCCGCGCGCCTGCGCGAGGCCGGCCCGGCGCTGGCCGAGAAAGTACGACGGGTGTTCGCCAGCGAGCGCGCCGCGGTGCCGGCAGATGTCGACGCCTCGTTGTACGACGGCTTCCTGGCCGATGGCGACAAGCGCACGATGGCCCAGGTCCGCGCCACCCCGCCGGCGCAACTGGCCGCGCTGGAAGGCCAGTTCCGCGATCCGCGCCTGCCCGAGCTGCTGTTCCGCTACCGCGCGCGCAACTGGCCGCAGAGCCTGTCCATCGCCGAACAGGCGCGCTGGGACGACTACCGGCGGCAGCGCCTGCAGCAGGACAGCGGCCTGTCCGAACTGAGCTTCGACGCCTTCTACGCGGAACTGGCCGGTTTACGCCTGGCTCACCCGCAGGATGCTACCAAGCAAGCCCTGCTCGACCAGTTGGCCGCCTGGGGCCACGACCTGCAACGCAGCCTATGACCAGCTATTTCAGCGACGCCAGCTTCAAGTTCCTGCGTGCCCTGGCGCGGCACAACGACAAGGCCTGGTTCAACGACAACCGGCACAAGTACGAAGAACACGTGCGCCAGCCGTTCCTGCGCCTGATCACCGACCTGCAGCCGGACCTGGCCCAGGTCAGCGAGCACTTCCGCGCCGACCCGCGCGGCGTCGGCGGCTCGCTGTTCCGCATCCACCGCGACGCGCGCTTCTCCCACGACAAGTCGCCGTACAAGACCTGGCAGGGTGCGCGCCTGTTCCACGAGCGACGCAAGCAGGTGCCGGCGCCCTCGTTCTACATCCACCTGCAGCCGGGCGAGAGCTTCGTCGGCGCCGGGCTGTGGCATCCGGAACCGGACACACAGCGCAAGGTGCGCCAGTTCATCTTCGACAATCCCGGCAGTTGGAAGGCCGCTGCGCATGCGCCGGCACTGCGGCGCCGCTTCGATTTCGAGGAAAGCGAGATGCTGGTGCGCCCGCCACGCGGCTTCCCGGCCGACTTCGACTACATCGACGACCTCAAGCACAAGAACTGGGTGTTCTGGCGCCAGCTCGACTACGCGGCGATGACCGGCCCGCGGCTGCGCACGCAGGTCGCCGCCGACCTGCAGACGCTGGGCCCGTTCGTGGACTATCTGTGCGCGGCGCTGGACCTGGAGTTCTAGAACGGCAGTGCTTCCCCGTCGGAGCAGATTCAGCGGCGACAGGCATTCCCGGTCACGCGTCGCGGCTGATCCGCTCCTGCAGAACGCCCACACGCAAGGAGACATGCGATGAAGAAATGGCTGGCCTTGCTGTTCCTCGCCCTGCTCGCCCTCGGCGGTTATGTCGTCGCCGGGCCGTACCTGGCCATCCGCGGCATCGACCAAGCGCTGCGCGAGCGCGATGCCGCGGCACTGGAGCGCTACGTCGACTTTCCCACGCTGCGGGTCAACCTCAAGGCCCAGGTGGACGATGCGCTGGTGCGCCGCGCCGGCCCCGACCTGCAGTCCAGCCTGTTCGGCGGGGCGCACCAGCGCATCGTCCA
>NZ_NQYT01000086.1:0-15656 GCF_009192935.1 Xanthomonas sp. LMG 12461 | reverse complement strand
CGGCGGTGGCGGCCATCGCCGCCGACCCCAGCATCGAGGAAGTGATCCTGTCCGGCGGCGATCCGCTGTCGCTGGCCACGCCGAAGCTGGCCGAACTCACCGAGGCGCTGGCGACGCTGCCGCAGCTCAAGCGCCTGCGCATCCACAGCCGCCTGCCGGTGGTGCTGCCCGAGCGCGTCGATGCGCCGCTGCTGGCCTGGCTGCGCACGCTGCCGTGGCCGGTGGCGTTCGTGATCCACACCAACCACGCCAACGAATTCGATGCCGACGTCGATGCCGCGCTGGGGCGCCTGCGCGAAGCCGGTGCGCACCTGCTCAACCAAGCGGTGCTGCTGCGCGGGGTCAACGACAGCGTCGAGACGCTGGCCGCGCTGAGCGAGCGCAGCTTTGCCGCCGGCGTGCTGCCCTACTACCTGCATCAACTGGATCGGGTGCAGGGCGTGGCCCATTTCGAAGTGGACGATGCCACCGCGCTGGCGCTGCACCAGGCGCTGGCCGCGCGCCTGTCCGGCTATCTCGTGCCGAAACTGGTGCGCGAGATTCCCGGCGACAGCGGCAAGCGCCCGCTGCTGCCCTGACCCGCCTGGCCGGGACCGCAGCAGGCACAGCGCACGCCGGCCACGACGCCGCAGCGGCGATCACCCGCTGGCGGGCGGTGCGTCCTCGTTGGCGAGCAGTTGGCGGAATTCGTCAGCGCTGAGCGGGCGGCTGAGCCAGAAGCCCTGCCCCAGTTCGCAGCCGCGCTCGCGCAGCAACTCGAACTGGGTCTCCTGCTCGATGCCCTCGGCGACCACGGTGATGTCCAGCGAATGCGCCATGGCGATGATCGCCGTGGTCAGCGCCAGATCGTCCGGGTCGCGCTGCAGGTCGGCGACGAAACTCTTGTCGATCTTGACCCCGTCCACCGGCACCTGGCGCAGATGGCTCAGGCCGGAGAAGCCCGTGCCGAAGTCGTCCAGCCAGACCTTGACCCCGGTGCGATGCAGCCGCGCCAGCATGCTCGCCGCCTGCAGCTCGTCGCCGATCACCGCGGTCTCGGTCAGCTCCAGATGCAATTGCGCCGCCGGCAGCCCGGACTCGCGCAGGCATTCGGCCACCACTTCGGGCAGATCGCCGCTGCGTAACTGCCGCGGCGAGACGTTGACCGAGACGAACAGGTCGGCACTGCCGTCGGCGCGCCGCCACTGGGTGGCCTCGCTGCAGGCCGCGCGCAGCACCTTGGGGCCGATGCTTTCGATCAGCCCGCTCTGCTCGGCCACGTCGATGAACACCGTCGGCGAGATCGTGCCCATCGCCGGATGCTGCCAGCGCAGCAGCACCTCGACGCCGACCATGCGCCGGTCCTGGGTGCGGAAGATCGGCTGGTAGGCCAGCTTGAGTTCGTCGCGCTCCCAGGCGCCGCGCAGCTCGTGCTCCATGTGCACGCGCCGCTCCACCGCATAGTCCATCGCGCGGCTGTAGAAGCGGTGGCAGTTCTTGCCGGCCAGCTTGGCCTGGTACATGGCGATGTCGCCGTTCTTCAGCAGCGCCGAGGCGTCCTCGGCATCGCCCGGGTAGACAGTGATGCCGATCGAGGTACCCATGAACACCTCGCGGCCCTGGATCCGCAGCGGCTCGCGCAGCTCCTGCACCAGCCGCTGCGCCAGCGCGGTGGCGACCTTGGCCGCCTGCGCATCCTCCACCAGGATCACGAACTCGTCGCCGCCGAAACGCGCCAGCAGCGCATCGTCGCCGCCCAGTTGCTCCACCGCCAGCTGGATGCGCCGCGCGAACTGCAGCAGGGCTTCGTCGCCGGCCTCGTGACCCAGGGTGTCGTTGATCCGCTTGAAATCGTCGATGTCGGCGAACAGCAGCGCCAGCCTGCGCTGCGAGGCGCGCGCCGACAGCATGCGATGGTCCAGCGCCTCGCGGAACGCGAGCCGGTTGGTCAGCCCGGTCAACGCATCGGTGTAGGCCATGTGGCGCACGTCGCGGTCGTGCCGGGCGATCGCCTCGCTCATCCGCCCGAACGCGCGCAGCAATTCGCTGACCTCGTCGTGGCGGCCGCTGTCGCGGCGCTCCACCGCATAGTTGCCGGCCTCGATCTGGCGTGCGGTCGCCGCCATCCAGCGCAACGGCGCCACCAGCGTGCGCTGCACGTAGACCGCCACCATCGCCGCGGTCAGGCCCAGGGCGGCCAGCAACAGCAGCAACCAGCCGAGATGGCGCTTGCCCAGTGCGCCCAGGCGCTGGTCCAGGTTCTGCCCGGCCTTGCGCTCGTACTCCTGCGCGCGTGTCCAGGACATGCCTACCCGCACCCCGCCCACGCGCTGGTCGCCGATCATGATCGGCATCGACACGTCGAGGAACTCCGGCGACTCCTGCGCCAGCAGGCCTTTGGCGCGGATCGCGGCGTCGGCCATCGGCCCGCGCATGCGCTGCCCGTAGCCCACCAGGTCCTTGCTGCCGTCGTGGATCAGCCGCCCGTCGGCGTCGTAGACCAGCACGTAGGCCACCGCCACATAGCCCAGCGCCCCACGCACCTGCGTGCCGATCGCATCCAGGTCGGAGTAGTACACCGGGTTGGCCAGCGAATCGGCCAGTTGCCGCGCCAGCGATTCGCCGCGGGTGCGCATGCTGCTGTCGAACAGGCTGTGGATGGCGTTGCCGCTGAGCGTGCGCACCTCGCGCTGCATCGCCGCCTGGCGCTCCAGCAGCAGGGCCAGGATCGCCATCACCAGCAGCGCAGCCACGCCCATGGCCAGCAGGAACCTGGCCTGCAACCCGAAACGCATGGTCTTCATTCCACTTCCAGCCTCACCCGCGCCACGCCGTCGCGCAGGGCATCCAGGCGTTTCTGCGACGCCGGATCGATCGGGTAGAAACCGGAAGTCCCGAAGAACTGGCGCAGCGCCGCGCGCCCCTGCGGATCGTCGGCGGCGTGCAGCAGCACCTCGCGCAGGCGCGTCTCCACGTCCGTGGGCAGATCGCTGCGCACCATCTCCACCGCGCGCGGATACGGTTCGCTGCGGTAGATCACCCGGAAGTCGCGGCGGAACGCCGGGGGAATGCGGCGATCGTCGTCCCAGTCGAGATTGCTGAACGCCCCGGCATCCACCAGGTGCTTGTGCACGAAGGCGGCGATGTTGAGTTCCGAGCGCGCGAACACGTAACCGACCGTTTCCGCCGAGGGCTGGTCCTTGGTCGAGAGCAGGATCTCCGGATGCAGGCCGCGCTCGAACAGCGTCATCATCGGCACCAGGTAGGCGCTGGTGGACAGCGTGCTCTGCAGCGCCAGCGTGCGCCCCCGCAGATCCGACAGGTCGTGCACCGGCGCGTCCTTGCGCACGAAGAATACGGTGTGGTACTGACGCACGCCGTTGCGCTCGGTCAGCAGCAGCGGCTTGGCGCCACCGCGCTGTTCCAGCGCCATCGCGGTGGCAGCGGTCTCGGTGACCCAGTCGACCCGGCCGCGACGCAGGTAACTGCTCATCTGCTGGCTGTCGCGGGCCATCAGGATCTGCCCGGAGGTGATGCCGACCTCGCGCATGCGCGGCACCACGTAGTCCAGCAGCGGCTTGAGTTGCTCGTAATGGGCCTTGGGATTGTCGCTGATGCGCCCCAGCACCAGGACCGAGGGCCGCGCGTGCACGGACGCGGGCCAGCAGATCGCCAGCGCCAGCCACACCACGACCACCCGCCAACGCGAACTGGACAAACCACGATCCCCAAGTAGACCTTGCAAAGCCTAGCCGAAAGCGCATGCCGGTGACAGCGTCACAGAATGGCGCCTGCCGCGCATGCAGTCCGCCCTGGGCGCACGCGTCGGCGCGCGCGCCGCGATGGAGGCCTTCGCGCCTTGTCCGGCCTCAGTTTCCGGCCTGCCCGGCGAGTCGCGCCATGCGCTGCGCATCGGACAGCACGCCGCGCAGCAGGCGCACTTCCTGCTCGGTCAGCTCGGTGCGCAGGAACAGCCGGCGCAACTTGCGCATCGCCGAATCCGGGGCGCGGCCCTTGTGGAAGTCGATATCGTCCAGGGTCTCGGCCAACTGCCCGAACAGCCCTTCCACCTGTGCGTGGCTGGCCGGTGCCTCGCGGAACCCCGGTGCCGGCGCCGGCGCGGGGGCGGCGCCGCGCAGCTGCGCCAGGCGCAGTTCGTAGGCCAGCACCTGCACCGCCGCGGCCAGATTGAGCGAGCTGAACGCCGGATCGGAGGGAATGTGCACGGCCGCATGGCACAACTGCAGT
Organism: Xanthomonas sp. LMG 12461; assembly: GCF_009192935.1. NCBI lineage: Bacteria > Pseudomonadati > Pseudomonadota > Gammaproteobacteria > Lysobacterales > Lysobacteraceae > Xanthomonas > Xanthomonas sp. LMG 12461. The sequence continues at coordinate 11,429 of NZ_NQYT01000086.1, read as the reverse complement.
TCCTCGTTGGTCAGGCCAGTGCGCTCGCGCCCGAACACCAGCGCCACCTCCGCCGGTTCGGCGCTGGTGGCGGTCAGGCGCTGCGCGGCATCGGCCGGCAGCAACTCCTCCAGCGACACGCGGCGGCTGCGCGCGGTGCAACCCAGCACCAACCGGCAATCGGCCACTGCGTCGGCCAGCGCCGGCAGCACCGGCGCCTGCTGCAACAGATCCTCGGCCCCGGCAGAACGCCGGTAGGCCTCGGTCTCCAGCTCGCATTCCGGCGCCACCAGCACCAGCCGCGACAGCCCCATGGTCTTCATCGCGCGCGCCGCCGCGCCGATGTTGCCGGGGTGCTGGGTCCCGACCAGGACGAAGCGGATACGGAGGGAATCGGTCATGGCGGCACGGCAGGCGAAGCGAACGGGGGCGTAGATGGTAAACTGTGCGGCCGGCCTTGGCGCCGGACTGCTCTTTTCCTCCTCCAGACCCACCTCCGCCTTCTCGGGAGCGCTTGCCATGCAAAAACCCGCCGTCACCGTCATGGTCAAGGCCGCCCGCCTCGCCGGCAACGTGCTGTTGCGCCACATCAACCGCCTGGAAGCACTGAACGTGGTGCAGAAGGACCGCATGGACTACGCCAGCGAAGTCGATGCCGATGCGGAAAAGGTGATCGTCAAGGAGCTGCGCCGCGCCTACCCCGACTACGGCGTGATGGGCGAGGAAAGCGGCGTGCAGGGCGGCGGCCGCTACATGTGGGTGATCGACCCGCTCGACGGCACCAGCAACTACCTGCGCGGCTTCCCGCACTACTGCGTGTCGATCGCCCTGGTCGAGAACGGCGAGCCGGTCGACGCGGTGATCTTCGACCCGCTCCGCAACGAACTGTTCACCGCCAGCCGCGGCAACGGCGCCGTGCTCAACGACCGCCGCATCCGTGTCAGCGAGCGCAAGGAACTCAACGGCGCCATGGTCCACACCGGCTTCGCGCCGCGGGAGCGCAAGCGCACCAGCCCCCAGCTCAAGTGCGTGGATGCGCTGCTGGTGCAGGCCGAGGACATCCGTCGCACCGGTTCGGCGGCACTGGATCTGGCCTATGTGGCCTGCGGCCGCAGCGACGCCTACTTCGAAGCCGGCGTGAAGGCCTGGGACATCGCCGCCGGCGTGCTGCTGGTGCGCGAGGCCGGTGGCCGCGTCACCGATTTCAAGGGCGGCACCCTCGGCCGCATCGACGACCGCGGCCCGCAGCAGTTCCAGGTGGTCGCCGGCAACCTCAAGGTCGGCGACGCGCTGCAGAAGCTGATCGTCAATACCGGCTTCGCCGGGGAGTTCGACGCGAAGTTCTGAGCGAGGCGACCGGCGCTACGCCGGCGCAGCGACACCGCAACAACAGAAAAGCCGCGCACTCGCGCGGCTTTTTTTATGTCCGTCATCCGCCGATCGGACCGGCGCACGACCTTCGCACAGGTCCTTTCGCAGCATCCGCCTGGCCTCGCGCAGACGAGTCGCCATCCAGGAAATCCCGTCGAACGCAGAACGCACGGGCCGTTTTGCCGTCACGTCGCACTCACGCATTGGACGCTGCGCGCTTCACTCCTGCTTGATCGGCGCTTGCGTAGAAAACGGCACACGACGCGCTACGTGCAGGCAAAACGGCATGTGCGATGCGCCCGACGCAATCGGCGAACGCAGCCCTAAAGATCCACGGAACGCGGCCGATACCGATGCGGGTCTTTGCCCGAACTTCCCCGCTGATCCGTGCCTGCATTGCCGTCCCTGCGGCAATGGAGCCGATAGCGCCGCTCTCTCGCATCTTCCGGAGATCTCGCGTGTCCTTCCATCATCTCACCGTCACCAAGCGCCTGGCAATCGGCTTCTGCGGCGTGATCGCCATGTTGTTGCTGGTCGGCATCACCAGCCTGATCGGCTTCCGCAAGTTCACCAGCGCGGCAGCGCTGGACGCGCACACCTACAAGGTCATCACCCTCGGCGACCGCATGCTGGTGAGCCTGCTCAACATCGAGAGCGGCGCGCGCGGCTTCGCCCTGACCCGCGATCCGTCCTACCTGGCGCCACTCGAACTCGGCGAACGCGAGTTCAGCGCACAGTGGCAGGAGTCCAAGCAGCTGACCGCGGACAACGCGGCGCAGCAGGCGCGCCTGCAGACCCTGATGCAGGACTACACGCAGTTCATGGCGACCAAGCGCAAGGCGGTGGAGCACATGCGCACCACCGCGGCCGACAGCGACGACGCCCAGCTGGACGCGTTCCGGAGCGTCGGCAAGCAGCAGATGGACGGGTTGCGCGACACGATCGGTCAGTACGAGAACGCCGAGCGCGCCCTGCTGCAGGTGCGCAAGGCCGAGAGCGAGGCGCGCGCGCAGTCGGGCGAATGGACCAGCCTCGGCGGCATGCTGATCGGCATCGTCGCCGCCATCCTGCTCGGCCTGCTGGTCCGCAACAGTCTGATGCGCCAACTCGGCGGCGAGCCCGCCTACGCAGCCGACGTGGTGCGCCGCATCGCCAGCGGCGACCTGTCGCAGGACGTGCGCCTGCGCACCCAGGCGCCGTCGCTGCTCAACGACATGCGGCAGATGCAGGAGGAACTGCGCACGGTGATCCAGGCGCAGACCGAGATGGCCAAGCAGCATGACGCCGGCCGGATCAGCTTCCGCATGGACGAGGCACGCTTCCCGGGCGACTACGGGCGCATGGTCCGCGACACCAATGCCCTGGTGCACAGCCATATCTCGGTCAAGCAGCAGCTGATCGCGCTGATGGGCGAGTATGCCGAAGGCGATCTGAGCCGCGACCTGGAGCAGTTCCCGGGCGAGAAGGCGATCCTGACCGAGACCATGGCCAAGGTGAAGCGCAATCTCGGCGCGATCAACGACGAGATCGACCTGCTGGTGCGCGCCGCCGCGCAGGGCGACTTCTCCCGCCGCGGCAATGATCAGCGTTTCCGTCACGCCTTCCGCGGCATGGTCGCCAACCTCAACACGATGATGACGGGCACCGAGACCAATCTGGCGGCGCTGTCGCAGCTGTTGCGCGCGATCGCCGCCGGCGACCTGACCCAGACCATGCAGGGCGAGTTCCACGGCGTGTTCGCGCGGATGCGCGACGACGCCAACGCCACCGTCGCGCAACTGACCGACATGGTCGGCCGCATCCAGCAGGCCGCGGCCAGCATCGACACCGCCGCCGGCGAGATCGCCAGCGGCAACGACGACCTGTCGCGCCGCACCGAGCAGCAGGCCGCCAGCCTGGAGGAAACCGCCGCATCGATGGAGGAACTAACCGCCACGGTGAAGCAGAACGCCGAGCATGCGCGCCAGGCCAACCAGCTGGCCGCCGGCGCGGCCTCCGTGGCCTCGCAGGGCGGCACGGTGGTCGGACAGGTCGTCACCACCATGGACGGCATCGAGGCGGCCTCGAAGAAGATCGCCGACATCATCGGCGTGATCGACGGCATCGCCTTCCAGACCAATATCCTGGCACTCAATGCCGCGGTGGAAGCGGCACGCGCCGGCGAGCAGGGCCGCGGTTTCGCCGTGGTCGCCAGCGAGGTCCGCACCCTCGCCCAGCGCTCGGCCAGCGCGGCCAAGGAGATCAAGACGCTGATCGACGACTCGGTCGAGCGCGTGAGCGCAGGTTCGGCGCTGGTCGCCCAGGCCGGCACGACGATGCAGGACATCGTGGCCTCGGTGCAGCGCGTGACCGACATCATGGGCGAGATCGCCGCCGCCTCGCAGGAGCAGTCGGCCGGCATCGAGCAGGTCAACCACACCGTCACCCAGATGGACGAGACCACCCAACAGAACGCCGCCCTGGTCGAGGAAGCCACTGCCGCGGCACGCGCGATGGAGCAGCAGGCCGGCGACCTGGTGGAGATCGTCGGCCAGTTCCAGGTGCGCAGCGAGACCTATCCGATGGTGGCGCAACTGGTGGCCCGCGCCACCGCCAACGCGGCGTAGCGCGGACGCCCTGCGCGGCACGCACGCCACGGAGGGACGGAGCCGTCATTGACGGCCCCATCCCACGCACGGCAACCCGGCCGACGTCGCGCTGCATCCACCCGACGCCCCCAGCGTCCGCACAAAGAAAAAGCCGCGCATCCGCGCGGCTTTTTTGTTCGCAGGAGGGACTGTTTCAGGCCCAGGAAATCACGCCTTTGCGAATCCCCACTCCCGAATCCCCAATCCCAGCCCCATCAGGGCCTGCGCGCCAGCGCCTCGACGTCCTTCGACTTCGGCAGCAGGTCCTGCTTGGTAACCTGGAACGGCCCGATCGACAGCAGCGGCACCGCTACGATCACCGAGGACACCACCACCACCACCGCACCGATCATGTGGGTCAGCGCCAGGCCTTCCATCGACTCGCCGCCGTACAGATACAGCGCCAGCGCCGACAGGAAGAACATCACCGCGGTGATCACCGTACGCGACAGGGTCTGGTTGATCGAGCGGTTCAGCACCTCGATCGGCTCCACGCGCAGGCTGCGGAAGTTCTCGCGCACGCGGTCGAACACCACGATGATGTCGTTGATCGCAAAACCCATCACCGACAGCAGGCCGGCCAGCACGGTCAAGTCGAACTCACGGCCGGTGACCGACACGTAGGCCACCGTCACCAACAGGTCGAACAGCGCGGTCAGGCTGGCCACCACCGCGAACTTCCACTCGAAACGGAAGGCAATGTAGATCAGGAAGCCGACCAGCATGAACACCGTGGCGTAGACACCGTTCAGCGCCAGGTCCTTGCCGACCTGCGGGCCGACGAACTCGCCCGGCTTGACCGTGGCCGGGTTCTGCGGCGTGCTCACCGCCTTGCGCACCTGCTCGGCGAGGTTCTTGGTGATGTCCTCGTTGTTGTGCTCGCCCTGCGGCTGCAGGCGGATCACCACCTCGTTGCCGCTGCCGACGTTCTGCACCTGCGCATTCTCGAAGCCGGCCTTGGCCAGCTGTTCGCGCACCTGGTCCACGTCGACCGGCTTCTGGAAACTGGTCTGCACCAGCGCGCCGCCGGTGAACTCCAGCGCGTAGTTGAAGCCCTTGGCGAAGATCACCGCGAACGAGGCCAGCGCCAGCACCAGCATCAGCGCCAGGGTCGGGTGCCGCCAGCGCATGAAGTCGATCTTGGTGTCGTTGGGGATCAGGTGAAGCGGGAAGATTTTCATTGGAGACCGCTCTGCGTTTTTTTGGACCCCGCGCCTGTCGGCGCGGGGACGTGCGGAAGGTGGCGTGCGTGGCTCAGATGGCCACGGACTTGATCTTCTTGCGACGGCCGTAGATCAGCACCGCCAGCGCGCGCGACACGGTGATCGCGGTGAACATCGAGGCGAAGATGCCGATGATCATGGTCAGCGCGAAGCCCTTCAGCGGGCCGGTACCGAACGCGTACAGCGCCACGCCGACGATCAGGCCGGTGAGGTTGGCGTCGAGGATGGTGCCGCCGGCCTTCTCGTAACCGGCCGCGATCGCCGACTTGGGCGGTACGCCCAGCCGCAGTTCTTCGCGGATACGCTCGTTGATCAGCACGTTGGCGTCCACCGACAGGCCCACCGACAGCGCCAGACCGGCGAAGCCCGGCAGGGTCATGGTGGCGCCGAACAGCGACATCACCGAGACCACGATCAGCAGGTTCATCAGCAACGCGACCGAGGTGATCAGGCCGAACATGCGGTAGTACACGCTGAAGAACACCAGGGTGAACAGGAACGCGTAGACCACCGCGGTGATGCCGCGCTCGACGTTCTCCGCGCCCAGGCTCGGGCCGATCACGTATTCCTCGACGAAGTCCATCGGCGCGGCCAGCGAACCGGCGCGCAGCAGCTTGGCCAGGTTCTCGGCCTCGGTCTTCTCCAGGCCGGTGGTCTGGAAGTTCTTGCCGAACACGCCGGCGATCCGGGTCGGCGCCAGCGCCTCCTCGTTGACGCGCACGCTGCGCACTTCCTTGCCGTCGACCATGGTCACGGTGGGGATGCGCTCGATGTAGACCACCGACATCAGCTTGCCGGTATTGGCGCTGGTGTAGTCGAACATGCGCTGGCCGGCGGCGTTGTTGAGCGTGACCGCCACGGCCGGCATGCCGTTCTGGTCGGTGCTGACGGTGGCGTTGACCATCTGGTCGCCGGACACCAGCACGCGCTTGCTCAGCAGCACCGGGGCGCCGCTGTCGCGCAGGCGGTAGACCTTGGCGTCGGGCGGGATGTTGCCGCTGCGCACCGCGTCCTCGGCATTGCCGTCGACCACGCCGCGGAACTCCAGCGTGGCGGTGGCGCCGATCATGCGCTTGGCCTCGGCGGTGTCCTGCACGCCCGGCAGCTCGACCACGATGCGGTCGTCGCCCTGGCGCTGGATGATCGGCTCGGCCACGCCCAGCTGGTTGACGCGGTTGCGCAGGGTGGTCAGGTTCTGCTCGATGGCGCCAGCGGCGATCTGCTTCAGCTCGGCCTCGGGCACGGTCACGGCGATGGTCTGCCCGGACACCGCGTAGCTCAGGGTCGGCTGCGCCTTGGCGATGGCCGCGCGCGCGGCGCTGGCGTCGACGCCCTCGCCCAGGCTGACCTGGATGCTGTTGTCGGGACGGCGCTCGACCGAGCGGTAGGCCAGGCGGTTGTCGCGCAAGGTGGTGCGGATGTCCTCGGCGAAGGCGTCCAGGCGCTTTTCCAGCGCCGCCTTCTGGTCCACCTGCAGGGCGAAGTGCACGCCGCCGACCAGGTCAAGACCCAGCACCATTGGCTTGCCGCCCAGGCGCGACAGCCAGTCCGGCACGGTCGAGGCCAGGTTCAGCGCCACCGTGTAGTTCTCGCCCACCTGCTGGCGCAGCACGTCGTTGGCACGGGTCTGCGCCTGCAGGTTCGGCAGGCGCACCATCAGGCTGTCGCCTTCCTTGTCGACCAGCTTCGGGGTGATCCCGGCCGTCTTCAGGTCGGCGAGGACCCGCTCGCGCAGGGCGTCGTCGATCTTTCCGCCGCGGCTGGCGGTGATCTGGACCGACGGATCCTTCTGGTACACGTTGGGCAGCGCGTACAACGCGCTCAACGCCAGCACGATCAGGATGAGGACATACTTCCAGCGCGGAAACTCGAGCATTGCGGGACCCCGCACGACGCCACGCCGGCGTCGCGCCTAGCAGTAGGAGAAATGGATCAGGCGGACTTCAGCGTGCCCTTCGGCAGGACATTGCCGACGGCGCCCTTCTGCACGCGGATGCGCACGTTGTCGGCCACTTCGATGGTGATGAAGTTGTCGCCGATGTCGGTGACCACGCCGGCCACGCCGCCGGAGGTGATGACCTCGTCGCCGCGGCCGAGCTTGTCCAGCATCGACTTGTGCTCCTTCTGGCGCTTCATCTGCGGCCGGATCATCACGAAATACATCACCGCGATCAGGATGATGGGCAGCAGGAACATCTGCAGGCCACCACCGGCCGGGGCGGCGCCGCCAGCGGTCTGCGCCTGGGCGACGGGAATCAGGAAATCGAGCGGATTCATCGGGTACGTCCTATGGTTTGGGCAGCCCGACGCCCTGGGGCACGGACCGCTGGTTTGCCTTGCGGCAGCAAGCAGCCGCCGATTATGCCACGATCTTCCTTCACCCTCCGGAACCGCTGCCCTGCCCTTGCGGCACAGGAACGGCGCCATGCGCAGCGGGAAGGCAGGCCGGCACCGAGGGGCGCTGGCGATCTGGCGTACGGGGTCCTTGCGTTTGGATCCGGGAGAGGAACAGGGTTCGGCGGTGGCCGGACCCTCGGCTCAACCCCTCCCAAACGGCACGAGGCTGCGCCCGGACCCTCACCCCAACCCCTCTCCCGGGGGGAGAGGGGCTTATCCGTGCTCCGTTGGGAGTGGCGTGGCTTCGACCCCGCGCGCCGCATAGAAGGACCGCCGGAACTGGGCAAAGGTTCCCGCGGCGATCGCCGCGCGCATGTCTGCCATCAGCTTCTGGTAGTACCAGAGGTTGTGCAGGGTGCCCAGCATCGGCGCCAGCATCTCGTTGCAGCGGTCCAGGTGGCGCAGGTAGGCGCGGGTGTAGCCGCTGCTGCAGGCATGGCAGCCGCAGCCCGGCTCGATCGGATCGAGGTCGCGCTCGTACTTGGCGTTGCGGATGCGCACCGTGCCGAACGAGGTGAAATAGTGGCCGTTGCGCGCGTTGCGGGTCGGCATCACGCAGTCGAACATGTCCACGCCGCGGGCCACGCCCTCGACCAGGTCCTCCGGGCGTCCCACGCCCATCAGGTAGCGCGGGCGGTCGCCGGGCAGGCGCGGATGCAGGTGCTCGAGCATGGCATTGCGTTCGTGCTCCGGCTCGCCCACCGCCAGGCCGCCGATCGCGTAGCCGTCGAAGCCGATCGCCTGCAGGCCCTCGATCGAGCGGCTGCGCAGGTCCGCATGCACGCCGCCCTGGACGATGCCGAACAGCGCCGCGTCGTTGCCCAGCACGTCGTGTGCGTCGCGCGAGCGCTGTGCCCAGCGCAGGCTCAGTTCCATCGAGCGCCGCGCCACGTCCTCGGTGGCCGGGTACGGGGTGCACTCGTCGAAGATCATCACGATGTCCGAATCGAGCACCCGCTGGATCTTCATGCTCTCCTCCGGCCCCAGGAACACCTTGGCGCCGTCGGTCGGCGAGGCGAAGGTGACGCCCTGCTCGCTGATCTTGCGTCGGTGCGCCAGCGAGAACACCTGGAAGCCGCCGGAATCGGTCAGGATCGGCCCGTCCCAGCGGGCGAAGCCGTGCAGGCCGCCGTGATCGCCGATCACGTCCAGGCCCGGGCGCAGGTACAGGTGGAAGGTGTTGCCGAGGATGATCTGCGCGCCCAGCGCCTTGATCTGCTCGGGCAGCACGCCCTTGACCGAGCCGTAGGTGCCCACCGGCATGAACGCGGGAGTCTCGACCGTCCCGCGCGGGAAGGTCAGGCGGCCGCGGCGCGCGGCGCCGTCGGTGGTGTGGAGCTGGAACTGCAATCGGGACATGGTCTGGCGAATCTCGTTAAGCCGGACATTGTCGCATTGCCGGGCGGCCGGCGCCGCCTCCGAGCGGGGCACGGCGTCCCCGCCCTCGCCGTCAGTGCCGCCAGGCATGCCCGGCCCCGCTCGCCGCGACCCGGCCCGGCCCGGCCTGGCCTGGCCCGGCACATCCTAGTCCGCCGCGACGAACCCCCCGGTCTGCCGCGCCCACAACCGCGCGTACAGGCCGCCGCGGGCGACCAGTTCGGCGTGGGTGCCGGTCTCGACGATGGCGCCGCGGTCCATCACCACCAGGCGGTCCATCCGCGCGATGGTGGAGAGCCGGTGGGCGATCGCGATCACCGTCTTGCCGGCCATCAGTTCGTCCAGGCTGTCCTGGATCGCCGCTTCCACTTCCGAATCCAGCGCCGAGGTGGCCTCGTCCAGGATCAGGATCGGGGCATCCTTGAGCAGCACGCGGGCGATGGCGATGCGCTGGCGCTGACCGCCGGACAGCTTCACGCCGCGCTCGCCGACCTGGGCGTCGTAGCCGCGCTGGCCCTCGCCGTCCTGCAATTGCTCGATGAACTCGTCGGCGCGCGCCTTGGCCACCGCCGCGCGCAGCTGCGCCTCGCTGGCGTCGGGGCGGCCGTACAGCAGGTTGTCGCGGATCGAGCGGTGCAGCAGCGAGGTGTCCTGGGTGACCAGGCCGATCTGCTGGCGCAGGCTCTCCTGGGTGACGCCGGCGATGTCCTGGCCGTCGATCAGGATGCGGCCCTGCTCCAGGTCGTACAGCCGCAGCAGCACGTTGACCAGGGTCGACTTGCCGGCGCCGGACGGCCCGACCAGGCCGATCTTCTCGCCGGCGCGCACCTGCAGGTCGAGCCCAGCGATGACCCCGCCGCGCTTGCCGTAATGGAAGTGGATGTGCTCGAAGCGGACCTCGCCGCGCTCCACGCGCAGCGGCACCGCGTCGGCGCGATCCTGCACCTGCGCCGGCTGCGCGATGGTCTCCATGCCGTCCTGCACCGCACCGATGTCCTCGAAGATGCCGTTGACCGTCCACATGATCCAGCCGGACATGTTGTGGATGCGGATCACCAAGCCGGTGGCCAGGGTGATCGCGCCCACGCTGATCTGGCCGCGGCTCCACAGCCACAGCGCCAGCCCGCAGGTCACCGCGATCAGGAAGCCGTTGATGATGGCGATGGCGCTGTCCATCGCGGTGGTCATGCGGGTCTGCCCGCGGTGCTTGACCGCCAGCTCGTCGATCGCCTCGCGCACGTAGGCCTGCTCGCGCCCGGCATGCGAGAACAGCTTGAGGGTGGCGATGTTGGTATAGCCGTCGACGATGCGGCCCATCGCCTTGGAGCGCGCGTCCGAGGCGATCCAGGCGCGGTGCTTCATCCGCGGCACGAAGTAGACCATCAGCGCCACGTAGGCCAGCACCCACACCAGCAGCGGCGCCATCAGCCAGGGATCGGCCTGGGCGAACAGGTACAGCGCGCTGCCGGTGTAGACCACGATGTACCAGAGCGCATCGACCATCTGCACCGCCGACTCGCGCAACGAGGTGCCGGTCTGCATGACCCGGTTGGCGATGCGCCCGGCGAAGTCGTTCTGGAAGAAGCCCAGGCTCTGCCGCACCACGTAGTTGTGCATCAGCCAGCGCGCGCGGTTGCTCAGGCCCGGCACGATGGCCTGGTTCACCAGCAGGTTGTGCAGGGCCACGAACAGCGGCCGCGCCAGCAGCACGACGAACGCCATCCACAGCAGCTCGCCGGCATGGCGCTGGAAGAAGTCCGGCCCCGGCTGCTCGGCGACCATGTCGACGATGCGGCCGAGGAAGTCGAACATCGCCACTTCCACCAGCGCCAGCGCCAGACCTGCCAGCAGCGTGGCCAGCAAGAGCGGCCACAGCGGACGCAGGTAATGCAGATAGAAGCGCACCACCCCACGCGGCGGCATCTGCGTCTCGATCTTCGGGAAGACCTCGATCAGGGACTCGAACCAGCGGAACATCGCCACGTCACGCCTGAAAAGGGGCGTCAGGGTAGCGTATTCGGCGTCACGCTTCGTGACGCTGGGAATGGGGAGTGGAGAATGGGGAATCGTAAAAGCGGGCGTCCGTGCGCATCGCTTTCCCTTGCGGGAGCGGCTTCAGTCGCGACGCGGTAGCGCCGGGATTGGGGATTTGGGATTGGGGATTCGCGACAGTGGCTCCTCCATCGTTCCCCCTCGCAGATACCGTCTTACCCCCTAGCAGGCAAGGCCCCTTTTCGGGTCGAACGCCGTGCCCGATTTGAGAACCCCGTAGGCCAGGTGCAGCAGCTTGCGCATGGCGGCGCACACGATCTGCTTGCCGGTTTTGCCACGTTCGCTCAGCCGCTGTTTCAGCGCCCGGATGATCGGGTTGTGGGTCATGGCTACCAGGGCCGGCATGAACAGGACTGCGCGCGAGGGGGGGGCGTCGTGGGGACAAATGAATACGAGGACTATG
>NZ_NQYT01000085.1:0-22263 GCF_009192935.1 Xanthomonas sp. LMG 12461 | reverse complement strand
GCCGTCGACGGCGACGTCGTGGATCGGCGACAGGCCGCCGTTCTGCCACGGCGGATTCATCTGCATCGGCCGCACCAGCAGCGACAGGGTGCCGCTGACCGGCGTGGTGCCGGTGTTGCGCAGGCGATGGCGCAGCAGCGTCACCGGCTGGCCGTCGCGTTCGATCGCGAAGGTCTCGCTGCGCAGTTCCAGCCCCGGCTGCGGCGACCAGCGCACCGACGGCATGGGCTTCCAGCCGTCGCGCAAGGCGTGGGTCAGCGCATGGCCGTCGGCGCCGGCGGCGGTGCCGGAGGCGTCGCGCCACAGCGGCTGCACCAGCGGCGCGCCCTTCCACGCCTCCAGGTTGCCGTACTCGTCGAAGATCGATTTCTGCCGGCCGGCGTGGATGCCGACCGCGGTCCAGTAGGTCTGCTGCATGTGCAGCGAGGCCGGGAACAACGCGCGGGTGGCGCCGCGCTGCGCGGCGACCTGGTAGCGCTTCATCGGCGTCATCACCGCCTTCGGCCCCAGCAGGCGCAGGCGCGCCAGGGTCGGCGCGACGCCACCGGGCGCGGCGTCGACGCGCAGGCGCAGCGCGCGCACCGGCAGCGGCGCGGTGCCGGCCAGGTAGGCGCTCTCGCTGTCGCCGGCCTGCGGATCGTCGGCCAGCGTGCGCCAGCGGCCCGCGGCGTCCTGCGCCTGCAGCTGCGCCGCGCCATGCGCACCGGCGAACTCGACGATCAGGCCGGCGCTGTCGAACGCGCGCGGGAAGGCGATATCCAGTTGCCGCGCCTGCGCGCCGGTGCCCGGCATCGCCACCGCGGCACCGCCCTGCCACAGCGCCGCGGCGTCGGCCGCGGACACGCCACGCAACTGCACGGCGCCGGCACCCAGCGGCTCCATCTCGTAGATCGACACGCCCCAGTCGGCGCTGCGCGCGGGCGCAGCCAGGCGCAGGTAGCGGGCCAGCTGCGGCGCGAAGAACACGGTCTCGGTGCCGCCCAGCGAATCGGCCATCGTGTACACCGTGTCCCAGCGCTGGCCATCGCGCGAGGTCTGCAGCAGGAAGCCTTCCGGATTGGAGGTGTCCCATTGCAGGCGCACGCCGCCGACCTGCGCGGCGCGGCCCAGGTCGATCTGGAACCAGTGGCCGTGACTGAAGGCGCCGGCGGTGCGGGTGCTGGCGTCGCCGTCGATCAGATAGCCGATCGCCTGCGCCTTGACCTGCTTGGAGGAACTGGACGCCTGCCATTGCGCACGCGGCGGCAGGCGGCCGTCCTGCGCCTGCACCGGGGCCGTCATCGCAAGTCCGTACAGGACTGCGGACAACACCCAGGCGCAGCGGCGCGCGCCACCGTGACCGAGCACTCGGATGATCTCTGACGAATATCGCACTGGGTCCCCCGGCCAGCACCGCCTCAATCGAGGTGGGCGGACGTTAGCAGCAACTGCAAGCGGTTACATGATGCATTGCAACATCCGCAATCCACTGGCACATCTGGCCATACGCCGACATGCCTGTCCCGACAGCCCAACGCCGGGTCATGAAATGTCCCGCCGCGACAAGCCCAGCCCCCTGGCTGCCTGCCGGTCGTCCCCGCACCGCCGCCCCGCCCGGCTTGCCGGAATCGCCCGCGCCCAGCAAGATGCGGGACGTTTTGGGGAACGAGCCCGCATCGTATGTCGTCCTGCCCGACCCGGGTCATCTCCTCGCGCGCGCTGTGCGTCCTGCTGTTGGCGATGCTCGCCCTGGCCGTGGGCGGATGCAAGCGCACGCCCGCCGAACTGCCCGGCGCCAGCGCCGAGCCGGCGGCCGCAGTGCGCACGCTGGCGCACGCGCTGCAACGCAACGACCTGCTCGGTTACGCCCGCGCCGCGGTGCCGCCGGCCCAGTACCAGCGCCTGCAACAGGCCTGGAGCGAGGACCGCAGCCGCTGGCCGCTGACCGAGCTGCCGCTGGCCGAACGCCTGCCCGAGGTGCTCGACACCCTCGCCGCGCCGGACGCCGAGCGCCAGCTGCAACGCGCCTTCGACGCGCAGTTCGGCGGCCAGGCGGCGAGCCTGAAGCAGGCGGCGCACTCGCTGGGCCTGTTCGGCGTGCAGTTCCTGCGCAACCAGGGCCACTACACGCCCGAACAGCGCGGCCACTACGTGCAACTGGTGCAGGCGCTGAGCGCCTGGGCCGCGCGCGCGCCGCTGTCCGAGCGCAAGCGCGCCCAGGCGGCGCTCGCGCGGCTGTGCGCGGGCGCGCGCCGCACCGGCGTGCGCAGCGATGCCGACCTGCGCACCCTGGGCATGGACGAGAGCCTGCGCCGGCTGGGCCCGTTCCTGGCCGACCTCAAGGCGGTGCTGGCCGACTACGGCCTGGACCTGGATGCCAGCGCCGGCGCGCTGCGCACCGGCCTGGTCAACCAGCAGGGCGACCAGGCGGTGGTGCGCATCCAGTACCCGCTGGACGGCGAACAGATCGACACCACCGCGGTGCTGGTGCGCCGCGACGGGCACTGGTACCTGCGCGACACCCTCAGCGAGGTGGATGCGCTGCTGGCGGCCAGCGCCGGCACCGCCGCCGCGGCCGCGGCACCCGCCGCCGACCCCGTCCCGCCGGCTAAGCGATAATGGCCCAGATGCCAGAACAGAATCCCCTCCCGTTCCCCGACGACGCCGCGGCCGCACGCGCGGCCGACGCGGCACGTACGCCCGCCGACGCGCCCCCCGCCGACCCCGGCGCCGCGCCCTCTTCGACCGTCGTCCCTTCCACCCTGCCCGTGGCCGCACCAGCCGCGCGCCAGGCCAAGGGGCCGCTGTGGGCGCGCCTGCTCGGGCGCCTGGCCGATCCCTGGCTGGGCCTGAAGATCGAACCGGCCGAGCCGGGCCAGTACAACGACGGCCGCCCGGTGGTGTACGTGCTGGAGGACTACGGCCTGTCCAACGCGCTGATCCTGGACAAGGCCTGCCGCGAATCCGGCCTGCCCTCGCCGCTGGTGCCGCTGCCCGGCGACCCACTGGGCCGCAAGCGCGCCTACCTGGCGCTGTCCCGGCGCAGCAGCAACCACGCGCTGCTGCCGGAGCAGCGCGGCGCCAAGACCCACTCCGATTCGCTGGCCAAGCTGCTGCAGGCGCACCGCGAGCGCCCGGACCTGGACATCCACCTGGTGCCGGTGTCGATCTTCGTCGGCCGCGCCCCGGACAAGCAGAGCGGCTGGTTCGCCGTGCTGTTCTCGGAAAACTGGGCGCTGGTGGGCAGCTTCCGGCGCCTGCTCGGCGTGCTGCTCAACGGCCGCAGCACCATCGTGCGCTTCGCCCCGCCAGTGTCGATGCGGCAGACGGTGGAGGAAGGGCTGCCGCCCGAGCGCACCGTGCGCAAGCTGCAGCGCGTGCTGCGCACCCACTTCCGGCGCATCCGCGAGGCGGTGATCGGCCCGGACCTGTCGACCCGGCGCCTGCTGGTGGACCAGGTGCTGGCCGCCGAGCCGGTGCGCGAGGCCATCGCCGCGCAGGCCAAGCGCGACAACAGCAAACCGGTGGACGCCTGGCGCAAGGCGCACGCCTACGCCTGGGAAATCGCCGCCGACTATTCCAGCCCGGTGGTGCGCTCGGCCAGCTTCCTGCTTACCCACGTCTGGAACCGCATCTACGCTGGCGTGCTGGTCCACCACCTTGACAAGCTCAAGGACGCCGCGCCCGGGCACGAAGTGATCTACGTGCCCAGCCACCGCAGCCACATGGACTACCTGCTGCTGTCCTACCTGCTGTACGAACGCGGCATCGTGCCGCCGCACATCGTGGCCGGCATCAACCTCAACCTGCCGGTGGTCGGCACCCTGCTGCGCAAGGGCGGCGCGTTCTTCATCCGCCGCTCGATCAAGGGCAACGCGCTGTACTCGGCGGTGCTCAGCGAGTACGTGGCGCAACTGGTCGCCGGCGGCTACTCGATCGAGTACTTCGTCGAAGGCGGACGCTCGCGCACCGGCCGCCTGCTGCAGCCCAAGGGCGGCATGATCGCGATGACCTTGCGCGCGTTCCTGCGCCAGCCGCGCAAGCCGGTGCTGTTCCAGCCGATCTACGTCGGCTACGAGAAGCTGATGGAAGGCAACAGCTACCTCGACGAACTCAGCGGCCGGCCCAAGGAGAAGGAATCGATCTGGGCGCTGCTGTGGGGCATCCCCAAGGTGCTCAAGCAGAACTACGGCCAGGTGGTGGTGAACTTCGGCGAGCCGATTCCGTTGAGCCAGGTGCTGGCGCAGCGCGCGCCGGAATGGGACGGCCAGCCGTTGGGCGAGGACGAGAAACCGGCCTGGTTGAACGGCACCGTCGATGCGCTGGCGCAGCAGATCCAGGTGCACATCAACGCCGCCGCCGACGTCAACCCGGTCAACCTGCTGGCGCTGGCGCTGCTGTCCACGCCCAAGCACGCCATGGGCGAGGCCGACCTGATCGCGCAGATCGAACTGTGCAAGAAGCTGCTGGCGGAACTGCCGTACTCGGACCGGGTCACGGTGACCCCGCATTCGCCCGAGCGCATCATCGCCCACGCCGAAGAGATCAACGTGCTCACCCGCACGCCGCATCCGCTCGGCGACGTGCTCAGCGTCAACGGCGACAACGCGGTGCTGCTGAGCTACTTCCGCAACAACGTGCTGCACCTGTTCACCGCCTCCTCGTGGGTGGCGTGCTGTTTCCAGAACAACCGCCGCATGAGCCGCGCCGGCCTGCTGCGGCTGGGCCGCACCGTGTACCCGTTCCTGCAGGCGGAACTGTTCCTGCCGTGGAGCGAGGACCAGTTCGCCGAGCGCATCGAACGCACCATCGAGGTGTTCGTGCGCGAAGGCCTGCTGCTGCAGCTCGCCGAGGACGACGGCAGCGTGCTGGCGCGCAACACCGGCCAGACCGACGAGGTGTTCCGCCTGCGCGCCATCGGCCACTCGCTGCAACAGGCGTTCGAGCGCTATTACATCGCCATCTCGGTCCTGGTGAAGAACGGCCCGGGCAAGCTCGGCGCCGGCGAACTGGAGAGCCTGTGCCAGCAGGCCGCGCAACGCCTGAGCCTGCTGTACGCACCGGCGGCGCCGGAGTTCTTCGACAAGACCCTGTTCCGCGGCTTCATCCAGAAGCTGCGCGAACTGAAGCTGGTGTGGCCGGACGCGAACAGCAAGCTGGTGTTCGACGAACGGTTGGATGCGTGGGCAAAGGATGCCAAGTTCATCCTTGGTCGCGAGCTGCGCCACACCATCGAACGGGTCAGCCCGGAAGCGGCCAAGGTCGAGGAGCCGCCGGTTCCGCAGGATTGAAGCGGCAGTCGCCGCACTTGCCGTCGTGATGCGGTGAGATCCTGGCGCGTGGCGACGCGCCAAACAGAAGGGCGCCCTGGTATCACTGCGGCGCGGCGGTTGACGCCGCGGCACAGTGACTTCCGACACGCGACCCAGGGGCCGGTGCGGCCCGAGCATGCTTGAAACTCCCTGCTGCGGGTTCCGGCGATGCGCACAGCTCCTCTTTTCGCTCTGTTGCTGCTTGCCGCCTCCAGCGGGCCCGCGTGGGCCGACCAGGGCGAAGACAGCGGCGACGGCAAGCACGACCATCGGCCGCAGGTGTCTTCGCGCCAGTGCGGCCTGAGCACGCCGTTCAACGTGCTGGCCGACAGCGGCGGCATCTGGCTCACCCGCGACGGCGAGGGACCACGCGAGATCTTCTTCCATGCCGGCGAACTGAGCGTGGATCACCAGGTGCAGCAGATCGGCGACGCCGATGCGCAGCGGCTGCTGGAGATGGAACGCGAAACCCGCGCGCTGATGCCGCAGGTGGCCGATCTCTCTCACGAGGTGGTCGATCTCAGCTACGACGTGCTGGGTTCCGTTGTGGAGATGCTGACCGGCAGTGCCGGCAACGCGCGCAAGATCGAACGGCTGCGCACGCACGCCAATGCCTACGTCGACGGCACGCTCGGCAAGGGGCGCTGGGACCAGGAGGCGTTCGACGACCGGTTCGAGGACTATGTCGAGACGCACGCGGAAAGCTTCGTGGGCAGCATCACCCGTCACGTGCTCTGGCAGGTCATGACGGGCCGTGGGGACGCCGTCGCCGAACGCGCCGACCGCATGGACGCCGCCCTCGAGGCGCGGCTGGATGCGCGCAGCAAGGGCATCGAAACCAAGGCGCAGGCGCTGTGCGCACGGGTGGCGCGGCTGGACCAGTTGCAGCAGGCACTGGAGTACCGCTATCGCGGCCAGCCTCTGCGCCTGCTTGCCGCCAACCAGGACGGAGCGAGCGAACAGGGCACCACCACGCTCGTCAGCACCGACGATACGCCGCGCAGCAATGCGATCGCGGTGCCGTCGGTTCCGCAGGACTGAGTCTGACGCCGCAGCGCGTGGCGCGACCCGCAGTGGAATCCCGGCGCGTGGCGACGCGGCGGACACCCTGACGCAGCGACCATGGAAGCGCGGCTCAGGCGTCGAACAGATCTCCGGTGCGCGGCCCCGCAGCCGCCGCATCGGGCGGATAGACCAACTGCCCCTGCGCGTCGCTGCGCGCAGCCGGGTTGAGCGTGGCCGGCTCCTGGCGGCCGACATCGATCAGGTGCACCACCGGATGGCCATGGTGCAGCAGGTGGTCGCAGACGATCTGGCGGTGGCACTGCCGCCAGTAGGCCTCGGCGCACATGACCGCGCACGCACCGTCCTCGCCGAAGGCCTGCAACTCGGCCAGCGCCTCGGCGAATTCGGCGCCCAGCGCGTAGTCGGCGTAGTGGTGGAAGCTGACGCTGCGCCAGTGGCCGTTGCGCTGCGGATCGACGCCCGGCTGCCTGCCGCGGCGTCCGCCCAGGGCGCGGAAGTGCCGGTAGGCGATGCCCGCCGCGGCCAGCGCCGATGCCAGCGCGCTGCCGTCGAACTGCGGGAACCGCCGCGAAGACGGAAAGGCGCGCACGTCGGCGAGCCGGGTAACGCCGGCGCCCTTCAGGATCTGCAGGAAGGTCTCCAGGCTGCGCGTGGAATGGCCGACGCTGAAGAAGGTCGCCGCGCTCACGCCGGTTCGTCGGGGATCAGCAGATGCTCCAGGCGCAGGATGCAGTCCTTCAGTTGCAGCTTGCGCTTCTTCAGCCGCTTGGCTTCCAGCTCGTCGTCCAGATTGGCCGGGATGCGCTGCAGCTGTTCGTCGAGCGCGCGGTGCTCCCGACGCAGGGCGTCGATGCGCAGGGAGATCTCGGCGGGCGTCAGGGTGTCCACGAGGTTCGAGCATACACAGGCCACCGGTCCGCCGTCACCGTGCAACGCGCCGCTATCCCAGGTGCAGGCCAGCCGGCACAATGCGCGCGGGCGCCGCGGCGGAGGCGGTGCCCTCCCACCCTCGTGCCACCCGCGGCAGGATCGCCGCGCCGAAAGGAGTCAGCCATGCGTTCGTTCCGTTCCCCGTTCGTTCTCGCCCTCGCCCTGGCGGCGGCCCTGCCGCAGCTGGCCGCGGCGGCCGATGCTAAGTTCTCCGGCTTCCTGTGCTGCAACATGCGCAGCGACGGCAGCTGGATCAGCGACAGCAACTACGCCGAAGACGGCAAGCGGGTGATCCCGGCCGGCACGCCGGTGCAGGTGACCGGCTACGGCCGCTACCGGTCAATGTGTTGATCGACCGCAAGAAGCAGTCGATCGGCAACGACTACAGCCGCGACCTGGGCAACGAGGCCTTCGCCCAGCGCTACGTGGTCGCGCAGGATCCCACGGCGAAGCTGGCGGCCTACCCGCCGAAGATCCGCGAGGCGATCGCCGCCAACCGCGTGACCAAGGGCATGACCCGCGAGCAGGTGCTGATGGCGCTGGGCTATCCGATCACCAGCGAGAACCCGAGCCTGGACGCGCCGCTATGGCGCTACTGGCTCGACAGCTTCAACGAGTTCCAGGTGTCCTTCGACGGCGCCGGCAAGGTCGAGAAGGTCACCGCCGATCCGAAGACCCAGAACCTGGTCTGGCAGCCGTAATCCCGGCGCGACTCCACGCGCCATGGCGCCGCGCTTCCGCCTCGGCGGAGGCGGCGCGAAGCGCATGCCATGGCCGCGACCTGCCGCGACCATGGCGCGACGCAAGGGCAGCGGGCGCTGGGCGCATCCCGCCGGCCACTGTGCTCAGCGGCTCAGCACCTGCGGCGGATCGGTCCGCGTCGGGCCCTGTTGCGAGGCCTGCAGCGCCTGTTCCTGCTCCTGTGCCTGGCGCTGCGCCTGCCCCTGCCCCTGCTGCGCTCCCAGTTGCTGCAGTTGCTGGTAGGTCTCCTGCGCCGGCCGCGCGATCGCCTCGCTGGTGGGCATGTGCGCGCGGTTGGCGTAGGGATCGGGCGAAACGTCGCCGCCGTTGCGGTACACGAACGCCAGTTCGCCGCCCTGGTGCGCGGCGGTGGGCCGGTTGAAGCCCACTGCCAGCTGGTCGCGCTCGCTGAAGCCGTTCTGCCTGGCCAGCAAGGTCAGGCTGGCGGTCATGCGCTCGCTGTTGTCGTCCCAACCCTTGCCGATCGCCTGTTCGGCCTGGGCCACGCCGCTGCGGACCCGCTCGTGCAGGGCGCGATCGGCGGCACCCGGCGCGGCGGTCGGCTCGCTGGCGCGCGGCGCAGGCGGCTCGGGTGTCGGCGCCGGTGCGGAGCCATCGCGGAATCCCGCCGGCAGCACATCGCGCGGCACCTGCGCGGCATCGATGCCGACCGCCTTCAGGTCGGCATGCACCGCCGGCGGCGTGCGCTCGGGATGCTGCGCCTGCGCCCGGTCCTCGGCATCGGCGATCTGCGCCAGCGCGCGCTCGCCATAGTTCTGCGGATAGCCGCGCGCGTCGTAGAACAGCTTGCCCATCGCCTCCACGTTGCGCGGATTGTCGGCGTCGATCTTCAGGTCCTTGCCGAAGCTCAGCCCATCCTTGGGAGTGTAGGTGGCCTTGCTGCCCACGCCCTGCTTGTCGATGTAGCTCGCCATCTCGCTGCTGGCGTTGTACAGGTCCTTGAGCGTGGCCTTGGGATTGGTGCGGGTGACGTAGTCGGCCAGCGTGTTGACCCCGGCGATCTCGTCCTTGGCCTCGCGGGTGCGTTGCTCCTGCTCGTAGGCCTGGAGCGTGGCGGTGTAGTCGTGCGGCGAGGGCGAGGCGGCGATGCCGTCGACCTTGGCGGCGAACGCGGCATCGCTGCGGTCGATGGCGGCCTTGTTGATCGCATGGCCGATCTCGTGGCCCAGCACGATGCGGGCGGTGTTGGCCGAATCGTCGCGCGGCGCGTTCATCTTCGCCGTGGCCAGCACGTCCATCGGCAACTCGATCTGGCCCGTGCGCGGGCTGTACGAGCCGGTACCCGCCTCGGGACTGGGCGCGAAGCCGGACAGCTGCTGTTGCCCGATCGCCTGTTCCACCCGCGCGCGCAGCTCCGGCGTGTTGTCCAGCATCTGCCGCAGCGCCTGGCCTTCCTTCGGATGTGCCTGCGCGAAGGTGTCGACCATGCCCTTCAGGCGTTCGTCGTCGTGTGCCATCTCCGCTCTCCTCAGGCGTCGACCAGGATCTGCAGCATCTCCACGCACGCCTGCGCGTCGTGTTCGCCAGCGTCCTTGCCGAGGAAGGCGTACACGGCGACCGCGCCGCGTTCGAAATGCCAGCGGCCGGCGCTGCCCTGACGCGGCGGCGCGATCCAGCGCGGCACGAAGCCGGCCGCGACCAGCGCCTGGCGATACCCGACCAAAGATTGCGTGCATTGCGCCGGTGCCGCGCCCGGCGCGGGCGTGAAGCGTAGGTCCAGCCGCGACGGCGGCGCAGCATCGGCATCGGCGACCGATTCCAGCGTGTAGCCGCCACCGCCGGCGAGCGTGCCGGACGCGCTGAACGCATGCCCGCCCTCGTCCTCGACCTGCAGACCGGTCTGCGCCGCGACCTGCGCGGCGACCAGGTCCTGCCTGCCGCCGATCGCCAGGATCAACCGTACTACGCCTTGTGCCAGGTGCTCTGGCGTCATCTCCGACATGGTCCGCTCCGTGTGTGCAGGGGTGATCGAGGGGGAAGAAGATTGCGCACCGGCACAGGCGGCCAGCAACGCGGTGGCCAACAGCAGGGCCGCGCGCGGCGCATGGTGCCTGCCGGCTACGTGCCGCGACCCGCGGCGATTGCGATACAGCATCCGCTCCATGAAACGCCTCTCCGTCAAACGCCTTCCGCGCGCGCAGCGGGGCGCGGTCAGGCATGAGCATGCGATTGTAGCCAGCGCCTCGGCGTCCCGCAGCCCGCCGCTGCCCACGCCGCGCTGGAACGTCACTCCCAGTCGGCGCGACGCTGCCAGACGAAGCCGGGCAGATCGATGCGCTTGCGCGGCGTGCCGTCCCAGTCCACGGTGAAGCCGGCCGCACGCAACGCCGCGGCGACCTGCTGGCCGACCGCCAGGTCTGCGTCCTCGCGTCCTTCAAGATCGCCGAAGGCCAGCATCAGCCCACCGCCGTCGATGGCGCGCTCCATGTCCTGGCCGTGATAGAAGCAGTAACCGTGGTAGCGCCTGTCCGGCGTGTCGGCCACCGCCTGGTTCACTTCGACGTGGCCATCGGACATCGTGTAGCCGGCATTGGCCAGGGCGCAGATGCCTGACGCGTGCAGTTGCTCGAACAGCGCATCCAGCCGGTCGCAATCGGTCTGCGTCGGCCAGGTCTGTTCTGCCTGCTGCTTGGCCTGCCACTGGCTGGCGACCGAGGCGCGCAGCATCGCCTCGTCGCAGTCGTCTTCGAGGATATCCTCGATCATCTCCTGGATCTCGTCCTGGGAGTAGAACCCGGACCAGACCCATTTGCGGATCTCGTCGTACACGTAGGCGTCGGATTCGTTCATGGCAGCATCTGCGCGCTTTCGGGGAACCTCCATGATTCCACACGTCAGCAGTCGCTGCAGCGCCTCGGGAGGGGTCACAGGAGGTCTCTGCGTCGTGGTGGATCCGCGCATCGCCCGCGTGCTTTGCAGGCGCGGGCGCCGACGCACTGGCTGACTGTTGATACAGGCGCGTCCCGGCTACCAGAGGCTTGCCTGACCTCGTCTTGCACTCGCGCTGGCGCACCAGCGACGCTGCACACGACGGAACAGCAGGCGATAAAGGCCCGACGGGCAACGGGGTTTCCATGAAACAGCATCCGCGACCATGGGCCGCGCTCCTGCGCACCTACGCCGTGCACGCTTCTCCCCGGGAAACGCGGGGAGAGGCGTGGCGAGCGCGCTGCGGTCAGCAGCGCGCGCCGTCTCAACGTCCTTAGCAGGCGTGTTCGACCAGCAACGGTGCCACCTGACGCGGACCGCGCCGCGAGGTCGAGGTACCGGCCGCACCCAAGGGCTTGGCCTGGCTCCGCGCCGTCAGGTCGCCGTTGCCGCCGGACAGGACGAATACCTTCACCGCATCGCTGAGCTGGATCGCCTGCTCCTCCATCGCCTGGGCCGCCGCCGAGGCTTCTTCGACCAGGGCGGCATTTTGCTGGGTGGCCTGGTCCATGTGGGTGATGGTCTGGGTGACCTGTTCGATGCCGCTCGACTGCTCCTGCGAGGCGGCTGAGATCTCGGTCATGAAGTCGGTCACGCGCTGCACGCTGACCACGATCTCGTGCATGGTGCTGCCGGCGCTGTTGACCAGCAACGAGCCTGCGTCCACCTTGCTCACCGACTCGTCGATCAGCTGCTTGATCTCCTTGGCGGCCTCGGCCGAGCGCTGCGCCAGCACCCGCACTTCGCTGGCGACCACGGCAAAACCGCGGCCCTGCTCGCCGGCGCGCGCCGCCTCCACCGCGGCGTTGAGCGCAAGGATGTTGGTCTGGAAAGCGATGCCGTCGATCACGCCGATGATGTCGGCGATCCGCCTGGACGAGGTCTGGATGCCGTTCATCGTGTCGATGACCTGCGCCACCACCGCGCCGCCTTGCGACGCCACCGCGGTCGCGCCGATGGCCAATTGATTGGCCTGGCTGGCGCGTTCGGCATTCTGGCGCACGGTGGAGGTCAGTTCCTCCATCGAGGCGGCGGTTTCCTCCAGGCTGGCGGCCTGCTGCTCGGTGCGACGCGACAGATCGGTGTTGCCGGCGGCGATCTCGCTGGCGGCGCCGGTGATCTGCCCGGACGCATGCTGGATACGGCCGACGATCCCGGTCAGCTGGGCCACGGTGGCATCGGCATCTTCGCGCATCTGCGCGAACACGCCCTGGAACTGCCCCTCCATGCGCGTGGTCAGGTCGCCGCTGGCGATGTCCTGCAGCAGCTTGGACAGGGCCTGCAGATTGCCGTCGGTGGTCGCCATCAACTGGTTCAAGCCCTCGACCATGCCGCGGAAGTCGTACTGGAAGCGCGCGGTGTCGCCGCGCACGGCGAAATCGCCGGCGGCCGCGGCGTCGACCAGTTGCCCGATCTCGGCATTCATCGCCGACAGATTGCGCTTGACCTGATCCATGGTCTCGGTGAGCGCGGCCTGCTCGCCGGGCAGGCGATCCATGTCCTGCGACAGATCGCCGATCGCATAGCGCCCCATGATCTCGAGCAGGCGCTGCTGGAGGCTCACGTGCATGTCGAGCAATGCATTGCTCTCCCGCACC
Organism: Xanthomonas sp. LMG 12461; assembly: GCF_009192935.1. NCBI lineage: Bacteria > Pseudomonadati > Pseudomonadota > Gammaproteobacteria > Lysobacterales > Lysobacteraceae > Xanthomonas > Xanthomonas sp. LMG 12461. The sequence goes on along the minus strand of NZ_NQYT01000085.1, from coordinate 9,728 downwards.
ATGCGTGCGTATTCGCCGGGAAACGCCTGCTCGTCCATGCGCTGGCTGACGTCGCCGCGCTCGTGGTGCCTGGCCACCTGCGACTGCGCCGCCATCACCGCCTGCAGCTGCGCCTGCATGCGGTCCATGCTGGTCAGCAGGCGGCCGGTCTCGTCCTTTGGCTGCGGCGGGATCCGATGGTCCAGCCGGCCCTGGGCGATGGATTCGGCGATTTCGGTTGCGCGCCCGAGCGGTCCGGCCAGGCTGCGGGTGATCAGCACGCTCAAGGTCGCGCCGAGCACCGCCGCCAGCAGGCCGAACCCGATCAGGGCACGATTGCTGAAGACCAGGGCCGCCTGAATCTGCTCGGAGCTGAGCGCGTTCTGCCGGATCTGCAGATCGACCGCGTTCTGGATCACCTCCACGCGCCGCGCCAGCAACGGCGCCGCATCGCCGTACAGCAGTTGCTTGGCCGCCTCGATCTCGCCGGAACTGGCCAGCGCCAGCACCCGGCTGTTGACCGACCGCGCGGCCGCCTGCGCGTCATGGATCTGCTTGCGCATGGCCAGGCCTTCGGCGGTGCCCGGCAGGGCGTCCAGGGCCTTGCGACGGCGATCGTTGTCGACGCGGATCTCCTGGATCTTCGCGGCGAGCGCCGGGCGCTTGTCGGCCGGCGACAGCATCATGTCGCGCAGGTAGCGCTCCGCGCTCATGTTGTTGCGCAGCATGGTGTACAGCAGTTCGGTCTTCAGATTGTTCTCGTGGACGATCTTGTCGACCGCCTGGCGCACGTTGTGGAACTGGTAGAGCGCCAAGGTAGAGGAAGCGCCAAGCAGTACGATCAGCAGGCCGAACGACAGCGCAAGGCGCTGACTCACCTTGAAGGAGTGAAAGAAGTGCATCGTGGGGGGGACTCGCGAGGGGGGGTACCTCTATCGGTCTCGGTCCCGCGAACTTGACCCCCAGCGAGCGACCCAGGTCCCAAATCCGGAAAGTCGCAGGCGCAGACGTCGGTGGCGTCGCATCACCGCGCGGCACCGCCGATGCCCAGGAAAGCAGATACGCCACCGTATCGTCCGCAGCGCGCACGTCAGGCGCGAACGGCGTTGTTGGCGCACATCGCGACGCACGTCATGCCTGCAACGGCGAGGTCTGCGCGGCGTCGGCCGCCGCCTGGCGCACATCGTCAGGCGCACCGGACGAGCGGCGGCGCATGTAGAGCGCACAATCGCGGCGTGATCGCTCAACGTGGCGGCCGCATGCAGCGAGGACTGGTCTGCTGCGCGTGGTGCGGCATGACGGCACAGTCGCGCCGCCTGGTGCCGTAGTGCCGCATCCGCGCAGCAAGCGACGTCGCCGCACACGCTCCTCATCCCGGCGACGGACGCGCGGCCGCACCGGTCAAGCCGGCGCGACCGCGCGGTGCCATGCACGCAATGACGGTGAATCGGCCTACTTGACCTCCACCGCGCCGAGATCGCACACGGCGGTATTGCGGGGATTGCCGCGCTGGTCGATGGCGGCGCAGTTGCTGCCGGCATTCAGCGCCGGGCTGTTGGCCGCAGGCAGCTGGGTGAGGGTCGGCCCGCCGTTGCTGGCCGGGGCCGACAGCAGCGGATCGGCCGCTTTCACGTTGCCCGCGGCCAGGCAGGCGTTCGGCCAGACTGCGCCCTTGGCCGAGTACTCGATGAGGTTGTTGCCGGTGTTGCTCTGGTTGTTGCAGAACACGCGCTCGGTCTTGGAGTACAGGATGCTGTTGCGGAGGTCGAACTTGTCGCCGAACAGCGTCACCCACGGCGTGTTTTCGGCGAAGGTGACGTTGTTGAAGCGCACGCTGGGGCTGCCCTGGTCGCCGTTGGCCGGCTGCCAGCCGACATGCTGGATGGCCGCGCCCACGCCTTTCGCATAGTTGCCGTAGAAGGTGCTGTTGCTGACATCGCAGGCACCGTAGCAATCCAGGTACAGCGCGCCGGCGTTGCCCTGTTGGGCCTTGTTGGACAGGAAGCTGGTCTCGGCGACGTTGATGGTGCCCGGCGTGGTGATGGCGGTGCCGGCATGCGAGGTGTCGGTGAAGCCCATGCTGATGCGCGCGCCGCCGCCCGGACCGCCGGTGGCGACGTTGTTGGCGAAGGTGGAGTACTTCACGTCGATGGTGTCCGGCGCGTACGCCCACAACGTGGCGCCGCCGGAGCCGTTGGCGGCGACGTTGTTGCGGACCACGGTGCCGCACACCGCCAGCGTGCCGCCGCTGCCGACGCCACCCTTGAGATAGCCGGCCAGCGATGCGCCGTCGGTGTCGATCGCACCGCCGCCGCCGAAGTTGCCGGCATCGGGGAAGCCCTGCGGCGCATTGATCGCCTGGTTGTTGGCGAATTCCGAGCCGACGATGGTGAGCCGGCTGAGCTGGGTGTACAGCGCGCCGCCGAGCCAGGAGCTGTTCTTGTAGAAGCCGCTGCGGACGATGGTCACCTCGGCATCGCTGCCGGCGAAGATGGCGCCGCCACCGATGCTGCTGCGGTTGGCCAGGAACTGGCTGTTGATGACTTCCAGCTTGCCGCGGTAACCGACCTTGATCGCGCCGCCACCCCAGGTGCCCGGGTCGTAGGCCTGGTTCGATGCCGGCTGCACGGAGCTGCCGTTCTGCAGTTTCAGGTTGCGCACTGACAGCGCGCTGCCGGCGTTGACCAGCAGGATTCGGGCGGACTGGCGGCCGTCCAGGGTGATCTTGCCCTGGCCGTCGATCACCGTGGGCGTGGTCGCCGCGATGGTGATCGAACGCGCGACGGCGATGCTGGTTGGCTTGGTGCCGCAGTTGAAGGTGATGTAGCCGCCCTGCGCCGCGGCGGTGGCCAGCGCGCTGGCGGTGCAACTGGCCTGCGTGCCGGTGCCGACCACGGTGGTCGCGGTCGGCAGCGCCCAGGCCTGCGGCACGCTGCATTGCGGCGCCGCGGGGACGGCGGCGATCGCCGTGGCGGCGGTCATAAGGGAGAGGACACCCAGTGCGCGTGCGCTGGTGGTGAGGGAGAACGTCGTGGTCATGATCATGCTCGATAGGGTTGCGGGGGAACAACACGACGCGCGACAGTCATCCGACTGTCATCCACGTCGCTGACACCTCGAGTGCAACCGGCGGCCTGCGCCGACCGGCGGCATAGGGTGCTTGAGCGCGTGTCGATCGGCCAGAACGCAGGTAGCAGATCGCGCGATTGCGTGCGCCGCGCATGCGACAGCGTGCAGATGCGCGGCGCGCGGCACGCTTTGGGTGCGTCGCAGGGCACGTTCCTGCATCGCATCCGGCGGCTGCGGATGCGCGCGAGGCGCCTGGCCCGCGCTACAGCGTGTCCAGACCTTCGCGCAACTGCTGCGCCTGCGCGCGCAGGGCCTGCAGTTGCGTGGCCGGCAGCTTGCCGAGCTGGCGGTAGACCATGTCCAGGCGGCGATTGCGCCCCAGCGTGTCCTGGTGCCGGGCGAAGAAGTCCCAGTACAGCGCGTTGTAGGGGCAGGCACGCGCGCCGGTCTTCTGCTTGCGGTCGTAGCGGCAGCCCTGGCAGTAGTCGCTCATGCGGTCGATGTAGGCCGCGCTGCTGACGTAGGGCTTGGTCGCGAGCAGGCCGCCGTCGGCGAACTGGCTCATGCCGACGGTGTTGGGCAGTTCCACCCATTCGAACGCGTCGATGTAGACGCCCAGGTACCAGCGGTGCACCGCGGCCGGATCCAGGCCGGCGAGCAGGGCGAAGTTGCCGATGACCATCAGCCGCTGGATATGGTGCGCGTACGCATCCTGCAGCGATTGGCCGATGGCGTGCTGCAGGCAACGCATGTGTGTCTCGCCGGTCCAGAACCAGGCCGGCAGCGGCGTGTCATGGCCGAGCGCGTTGCGCGCTTCATAGCCGGGCATGTGCGCCCAGTAGATGCCGCGCACGTACTCGCGCCAGCCGAGGATCTGCCGCACGAAACCTTCCACCGCCGCCAGCGGCGCGGCGCCAGCGCCATAGGCCGCCAGCGCGCGCTGCACCACTTCCTGCGGCCGCAGCATCTTGGTGTTGAGGGCGAAGGAAAGCTGCGAATGGAACAGGCGCGGACTGCGCGTGTTCATCGCATCCTCGTAGCGGCCGAAATGCGGCAGGGCGTCGACGATGAAGCGATCGAGGCAGGACAGCGCCTCGGCCCGGTTCAGCGGCCAGCGCACCGCCTCTGCCTGCGGCTGACCGAAACTGTCCACGCCGGCGGCCTGGATGCTGGCCCACAGCGCGCGGTGATCGTGGGTCGGGCGCGCATCGGGCGGTGGCGGCGGCTCGCCATGCCAGGGCTGGCGATTGTCATGGTCGTAGTTCCACTGCCCGCCCTCGGGTGTGCCGTCATCCGCCAGCAGAATCCGGTGGCGCTTGCGCATGTGCCGGTAGAAGTGCTCCATCAGCCACTGCCCACGCCCGCGGAAAAAGTCCGCCAGTTCGCCGCGGCGCGTGTAGAAGTGCGTGCTGTCCACCGCCTCGACGACGAAGGCCTGCGCCGCGCCCCACTGCCGCAGCTGCTGGTCCAGACGCCATTCGTCCGGATCCTGGTACTGCAGGCGCTGCGCACCGTAGTGCGCCATCAGCGCACCGAGATTGGCGGGGATGGACTGGCGGTTGCTGGCGTCATCGATCGCCACGTAGCGCACGCGGTGGCCGGCGCTGCGCAGGTGCCGGGCGAAATCGCGCATCGCGGCGAACACCGCCAGGATCTTCTGCGCATGGTGCAGGACGTAGTCGGTCTCCTGCCGCACTTCCATCAACACATACACCACGCCGGGATCGCGCACGTCGAACCAGGCGTGCTCGGGATCGAGCTGGTCGCCGAGCACCAGGCGCAGGGTTTGGGCGGTGGATGGCACCGGACTCATGCAGCGCGGCACGCCCGCGGGCATGCGGTGCGCCAGCGCACGACCCGGCTCATGGCGCCTCCGGCGCGCGCACGCGCTTGCGCTCGCCACGGCAGCGGTCGGAACAATACTTCACCTCGTCCCAGACCTTCTCCCACTTCTTGCGCCAGCGGAACGGCCGGCCGCAATGCAGGCAGGGCTTTTCCGGCAGATCCTGTTTCTTGCGCATGCGCGATCCGCAGTTCGCTCAGGGGTCGCTGTCGCTTACGGCTGCGCCGGCCACTCGCGGAACACCACGCAGACCGTGGTCGGGTCCAGCATCGCGAACTCGCGTGCGCCCCAGGGCTTGAGCGCGACGGTACGGCAGTTCGGATGCAGCCACTGCGGTGCACGTGCGGACAACTCCGCATAGATCGTGTCGATGCTGTCGGTTTCGATGCCCAGTTCCGGCCGGTCCTTCGCCGCCCACTCGGCGTTCTCCACCAGATAGGCCTTGGCGCCGTCGCGTGCGATCACCGCCATCGTGGCGTCCTGGTACAGCACCTGGAATCCCAGGCCGCCGACGAAGAAATCCAGCCCGTCCTGCATGCGCGCGTAGAAGATCTTGGGGATGAGGTTCTTGAACATGAGGCGACCTTGCGTCGGTGACCAGTGGCGAGTGTAGCGGGCCGGTCCCGGCACGGCATGACGACAAAAACAGGGGCGCCGGATGCCTGCCGCGCGCCGAGGCTGGCGATGCCGCAGGCGGCTACACTGGCCAGCCTTCTTGCCGCCTCGACCCCAACCATGACGTTCCGCTTCACCTGCAGCGCCTGCGATCAGGTCCACGAAGGCATGCCCGGCTTCAGCGTGGCGGCGCCGCTGAGCTATGCGCTGATTCCGGAGGCGCAGCGGGCCACCCGCTGCGAGCTGGGCTCGGACGATTGTGTGATCGACGAGGCTCACTTCTTCGTCCGCGGCTGCATCGAGATCCCCGTGCATGGCCACGCCGAACCGTTTTCCTGGGGCGTGTGGGTCTCGCTCAGCGAAGCCAGCTACCTGCAGTGGGTCAACTGTTTCGATCAGCCGCAGCGTGCGCATGTGGGGCCGTTCTTCGGCTGGCTGAACACACGCCTGTCGCCGTATCCGGAGACCGCCGGCCTCAAGACGCAGGTCCATCTGCGCAACGACGGCATTCGCCCATGGATCGAACTGGAGCCGACCGCGCACCCGCTCGCAGTCGAACAGCGTGAAGGCATCTCCGAGCAGCGGGTGGCCGAACTGTTTGCGCTGATGACGCACACATCCATCTCCGTTGCGACGGACCAGGGGACGACGCCATAACGCTGTCGTCGGTGTGGATGTTTGTAGGCCGCGGGCCGCGTTTCCGTCCGGTGTAGCGGAGGCGTGGAGCCGCGCGCGGCGCCGCGGCGGTACGCTGACCCAAGACCCGGTCGGCGTCGGCGCGTAAGACTCGACGGTGTACGAAGGCCCATTCCGACCGAACATCAGCACTACGAAATTGGCGTGTCGGCTGTGCCGGGGCATCGCATCCGCGAAGCGGTGACGTCGCACGCCGCTAGGCACCGCCCCGAATCGGAGCAGCACATGGGATATGAGTATTGCCTGACGTTTGCCGACGCCGATCCAGCAAAGGTACGGCATGCCATCGGCCAGCTGCCGGGCGTGGAAGATGCGGACGCACGCGACGGGGATGCCGGCGCCACCGCCGCGCTGGCACGACCGATGCCGGACGCGATGATGTGGTGCACCGCCGATGGCCTGCTCTTCTGCGCGAACACCCGCGAGGGACTGCGCTGCCTCGGCACCGTCATCGCCCGCCTGACCAGCACGTTCGGGACGGTCGAGGTGGCGGAACTGGAATGACCGGCAACGCCGACCGCGCGGTGCTGCGCCGGCCGCGCCGACTACACTACCGCCGATGACCTCGCCCCTGCCCCTGCCGCCGCTGCACCCGCTCGCCGATCCCGCACCGCCTGCCGCCCGCAACGCCGCGGCGCTGGGCAAGCGCCTGTGTCGGCAGGTCGGCCAGGCCATCGCCGATTTCGGCATGATCGGTGCCGGCGACAAGGTCATGGTGTGCCTGTCCGGCGGCAAGGACAGCTACACCCTACTCGACATCCTGCTGCAGCTGCAGCGCAAGGCGCCGGTGCCGTTCGAGCTGGTGGCGGTGAACCTGGACCAGAAGCAACCGGGGTTTCCCGCCGACGTGCTGCCGGCCTACCTGCGCCAGCGCGGCGTGCCCTGGCATGTGATCGAGCAGGACACCTATTCGGTGGTCACCCGGGTGGTGCCGGAAGGCAAGACCCTGTGTTCGCTGTGCTCGCGGCTGCGCCGCGGCGCGCTGTACCGCTACGCGGCGGAGAACGGCATCACCAAGATCGCGCTGGGCCACCACCGCGACGACATCGTCGCCACGTTATTCATGAACCTGTTCTTCCACGCCAAGCTGGCGGCGATGGCGCCGGTGCTGCGCAGCGACGACGGCCGCCACGTGGTGATCCGGCCGCTGGCCTACGTGCGTGAGGACGACATCGCCGCCTACGCGCAGGCGCAGGGCTTCCCGCTGATCCCCTGCACGCTGTGCGGCAGCCAGGAGACGCTGCAGCGCCGCCAGGTCGGGCAACTGCTGCAGCAGTGGGACCGGGAGCATCCGGGGCGCGTGGAGCAGATCGCCCGCGCGCTGGGCAACGTGCATCCGGCGCAACTGGCCGACCGCGCGCTGTTCGACTTCGCCGCGCTCGGCGGCGCGGCCACGGCCGGCGCCTGGGCGGACGACCCGTTGGGCTGATCCATCTCGCTGAACCGCCCGATGCGGTGCCGGGGCGGGCGCGATGCGACAATGGCCACCGCTCCCCGGCGCATGCCGCCGGACCGTTCCGTTTCCTTCCGCTGGATGCTCGATGTTCTTTCGCAATCTGACCCTGTTCCGCTTCCCCACCACGCTCGATTTCTCCGAGGTCGAAACGCTCCTGCCGGAGGCCCAGCTCAAGTCGGTCGGCCCGCTGGAAATGAGTTCGCGTGGCTTCATCTCCCCGTTCGGCCGCGACGAGCAGGAAGCGCTCTCGCACCGCATCGCCGACTTCCTGTGGCTGACCGTCGGTGGCGAGGACAAGATCCTGCCCGGCTCGGTGGTCAACGACCTGCTCGCGCGCAAGGTCGCCGAGATCGAGGAGAAGGAAGGCCGGCGCCCCGGCGGCCGCGCGCGCAAGCGGCTCAAGGACGACCTGATCCACGAGCTGCTGCCGCGCGCCTTCGTCAAGTCCTCGCGCACCGACGCCATGCTCGACCTGCAGCACGGCTACGTCGCCGTGGATACCTCCAGCCGCAAGACCGGCGAGAACGTGATGTCGGAGATCCGCGGCCTGCTCGGCAGCTTCCCGGCGCTGCCGCTCAACGCCGAAGTGGCGCCGCGCTCGATCCTGACCGGCTGGATCGCCGGCGAGCCGCTGCCCGAAGGCCTGAGCCTGGGCGAAGAATGCGAGATGAAGGATCCGATCGAAGGCGGCGCGGTGGTCAAGTGCCAGCACCAGGAGCTGCGCTGCGACGAGATCGACAAGCACCTGGAAGCCGGCAAGCAGGTCACCAAGCTGGCGCTGGTGCTCGACGACCACGTGTCCTTCGTGCTCGGCGACGATCTGGTGATCCGCAAGCTGAAGTTCCTCGACGGTGCGCTGGACCAGCTCGAGCATGCCGACCAGGACGGCGTGCGCGCCGAACTGGACGCGCGCTTCGCGCTGATGAGCGCCGAAGTGCGGCGCCTGTTCCTGTTGCTGGAAGCGGCGCTGAAGCTGAGCAAGGCCGACTGATGCCGCGGCGCAGGCGGCCGCACACGGCTGTCACCGTGCGCACCCGCGCCGGCGGTATGCTGTGCCCATGCCCGATCTGCTCCGTCGCCTGATCGCGCCGCCCCCGGCGGCCGTCGAACGCGACCTCGTCTGCTTCCGCCTGGACGAGCGCGAGGTCGAGGTGCTGCGCGTGCGCGATCCGCGCGCGCGGCGCATCAAGCTCAGCGTGGACGAACGCGGCGCACGCCTGACCCTGCCGCTGCGCGCCAGCCTGATCGCCGGCGAGCGCTTCCTGCTGGAGAACCGGCAGTGGCTGGCGCAGCAACTGTCGCGCTATGTCGCCGCCGAGACGCTGACGCCGCTGCGCCCGGGCGAGGCCGGCGAACTGCCGCTGCGCGGGCAGTCGCTGCCGGTGGCCTGGCACGACGCCCGCTACGCGCGCATCGAGGTCGCCGACGGCGTGGCCCACCTGCACCTGCCGCCACGCGGCGGCGACGCGGCGCTGCGCCGCGCGCTGCGCGATTTCTACGAAGCCCAGGCGCGCGCCGACGTCGGCCGCTGGCTGCCGCGGTACCTGCCGTCGCTGCCGCGCGCCCCGCGTGCGGTGCGTTACAAGGTCATGTCCTCGCAGTGGGGCTCGCTGGCGCCCGACGGCAGCATGGCGCTGGATCTGGCGCTGGTGCTGGGACGCCCCTCGGCGTTCGAGTACGTGCTGGTGCACGAACTCTGCCACCTGATCCAGGCCAATCATTCGCCGGCGTTCTGGCACGAAGTGGAAGCGCGCTTCCCCGACTGGCGCGCCGAGCGCACCTGGTTCCACCAGCATGGCCGCCAGCTCAAGGCGCACCTGCGCTGGCTGCTGCGGCCCGAGCGCGATTGAAGAGCGCCTCCACGCACGATGGAACATGCGCCGTAGGAGCGGCTTCAGCCGCGACGGGCTCCACCGGGAACGCCCGTCGCGGCTGAAGCCGCTTGTGTCAAATAAGGGTCTATCGTTGTAGGTGAGAGCGGAGTGCGGCAGGCCGTTTAGCCGCAGTGCCAGCAAGCACGAGTAGGAGTCAGCGCCGCCGCACTCCGGTTCTCCTGCCTGACAAGCCAGA